>JAPLDE010000008.1 GCA_026391855.1 Bacteroidota bacterium
GAACTACCGTTAAAGAAGGGAAGAACCAAAAGACACTGCTTTCACCGGATGAAGAACGATTGATAATCGACACCTTTAATAATCATGAAACCAAGGAAGACTTTACGGTAGTGGTTTCATATGACCAAATAAAAGAGAAAAATTATTCCTTCAGTGCGGGTCAATATTTCGATGTTAGAATAGATTATATCGATATCTCACCTATTGAATTTATTTCAAAAATGAATGGATTCAAGAATAATTTGGATAGCCTTTTCATAGAGTCAAGAGAATTGGAGGAAGAAATCAAAACACATCTTTCTAGATTGGTATATGAGTAACCTTAAAAAATATAGATTCTGTGAACTTTATGAAATGAGTTCAGGAATATCCTCAAAGCCTGAACAAGCTGGTCATGGTAATCCTTTTTTATCGTTTAGTACGGTCTTTAATAACTATTTCTTACCTGAGTCCCTGCCGGACTTAATGGATTCATCAGAGAAAGAACAGGAATCCTATTCAATAAAGAAAGGTGATGTTTTTTTAACAAGAACTAGTGAAACCCTCGACGAATTAGGGATGAGTTGTGTCGCACTCAAAGAATATCCAAAAGCGACATACAGCGGTTTTGTTAAAAGACTAAGACCTATTCAGGAACACATTACTTACGAGAAATATATGGGATTTTATCTCCGAAGTAATTTCTTTAGGAAAACGATGACGAATAACGCTATCATGACGCTTCGTGCTAGCTTAAATGAGGAAATATTTTCTTATTTGAACTTATATCTTCCAAGTTATGAGTCCCAAAAGAAAATTGGCGATACCTTGTTTTTAATAAACAGGAAAATCGAACTCAACAACCGCATCAACACTGAGTTGGTGGCCTTAGCTAAAACCGTTTATGATTATTGGTTTGTACAGTTTGATTTTCCGGATAAGGATGGCAGACCCTACAAAAGCAGTGGGGGTAAAATGGTTTGGAATGATGAGTTGAAGAGAGAAATTCCTGAAGGTTGGTATAATGAAAGAATTGACAGTAAACTTAAAATTGGGTCTGGTTTTCCATTTGATTCGAGTTGTTATGAACCCTATGGGAAGTATAAGGTCATAACTATTAAGAATGTTCAGGATTTGCAACTTGATACTTCACGAATTGAACGCATTGATAGTCTTCCTACTAACATACCAGAATTTTGTAAGCTTTCATTAGGGGACATTTTAATTTCATTAACGGGGAATGTTGGTAGAATTTGCCTCACCACCGAGGATAACTTACTCTTGAATCAGAGAGTTGGTACATTTATTTGTGATAAGTTAGATAAAAACTATTTATTTTTCTTCTTTCAGCGTAAAGAAGTACAGACGTGGTTAAAGAACATTGCAACAGGAAGTTCACAAAAAAATCTGAGCCCAATTGATGCGACAAACTACCATACAGTATTTCCCTCTAGTGAGATATTAGATAAGTTTAATTCAATAGTAGACTCATTAATTAGTCAACTAATATTAAACCAAATTGAAAATCAAGAACTTTGGGCTTTTCATGACTGGGCATTACCCATGTTGATGAATGGGCAGGTGAAGGTCGTTGATGCAGAGGAAGAATAATTGGCGATGGCAGCGGAACCGGAAGCTGACTATAAAAAGAAGTAAATTTGATAATGGAAAGAGCTAAGTATCTTAATTTTGACCCTCAAAGAAGACCGAAATGATAAAATCCATTCAGATAAAGAACTTTAAGTCGGTTGTTGATTTAACCCTTGAACTGGGGACATTCAATGTACTGATTGGAGAAAACGGCTGCGGTAAATCAAATATACTGGAAGCCATTGCCTTTGGAGCTGCCGCCAGCAATGATAAATTGGATTATGAATACTTTGCCAACCGGGGGATAAGGGCTACAAATCCGGAATTCATGTTTTCAGCATTTACAAATGGGAAGAAAAAGAAGTCGATAGAAATTATCATTAATTCGCATGAAAGAGCCTTTCAATATGATTTAGTGAGCGATCCCGATAACCCAAAAAGATGGATTAACAAAAATAAAGAAGTTGCACAGAAGGAAATTGACAAACTTATTTATGGGGTTTTTCTTGAAACCGATGAAGTCCGGAGAGCAGGAATTTTGTCTGAGTTCAGCGAAGGCAAGGAGGAAATTTCAATACTTTCCGAATTATTAAAGCCATATCTAATTGATGATAACCCGAAAGAATTCTTCAAAAAATTATATCCGACTATTTTAGTGCAAGCTTTTTCCAATCCTGAAATCTCGGGATATATCAATTATTCCCCCGAACAAAGCTTTTTAAGAAAAACCGAAGAATCAGCCCCGCTATATCCTTTGGGTTATAAGGGTGAAGGCCTTTTTCAATATATTAAAGAATTAGCCCTTGGTAAAAAGAATAAAAAAACATTAGAGGAGATTAAACATAATTTATCCTTATTGGAATGGTATGAAGACTTTGACCTTCCGGAAAACCTGATGACGAATGAGTTTTCCTTAAAAATAAAGGATAAATACCTAAACGATAACTTAAAATACTTTGATCAGCGTAGCACCAATGAAGGATTTCTGTTTTTACTTTTCTATTCAACTTTGTTTATCTCCAAAACAACACCGGCTTTCTTTGCCATCGATAATATCGATACATCATTTAACCCTAAGTTATGCATGCAGTTAGTGAGAAACCTGACAGCTTTAGCCAGTAAGCATAAGAAACAGGTCATCGTTACCACACAAAACCCGGCTATCCTG
This sequence comes from Bacteroidota bacterium, assembly GCA_026391855.1. Lineage (GTDB taxonomy): Bacteria > Bacteroidota > Bacteroidia > Bacteroidales > CAIXZF01 > JAKLIX01. The sequence goes on from JAPLDE010000008.1 coordinate 2,738, forward strand.
GATGGTTTAAATTTGAAAGATGATAGTCAGCGATTATTTGTGGTAAGAAGAAATGAAGAAGGGCACACAAAAGCTAAACGAATAGAATATAAGCCGGAAAGAAGTATGAGGCTGTCGGAGGTCTGGACGAATGGATTCATTGGTGGTTTACCTGATAATTTCTAATTCATCTTTCATATCAAACTACCATGAATTTTGCATTAATTACAGAAGGTGCTTCCGAACATAGGATAGTAAAACATATAGTGGTTAAGTACTTCAAGGATCATGATCCTGATATTAACCAGATTCAACCTAAAGTGATTGATGAAAAGCAAGATGATCAAACTAAAGGCGGTTGGAATGAAGTTTTAAAATATTGCGAAAGAGAACTTGAACTGAACAACATTTTTGTTGATAATGATTATCTGATCATTCAGATAGATACCGATCAGTCTCAAACAAATCCTTTTAATGTTAGTCACAGGCATCCGGAAAACCGGGACAAGACTGTTAATGAACTTTATACTGATGTTGTTGGAAAATTGAATGGCTTACTCCCCCAGTCTATTATAGAAAAATATGCCGACAAAATCTTTTTTGCTATCTGTATACATACCATTGAATGCTGGTTATTGCCACTGTTTTATAACAATGCTGACAGGACCAAAACAATCAACTGTTTAGATGCCCTAAACCGGAAATTAATGAAAAAAGATTTTCACCTAATTACTAAGGCAAACAAAAACCAGTTACATGGCAGAACCGCATACGAAGAGATATTAAAACCCTGGAAAAAGAAGAAAGATATTCAAGAAACAGCAAAGTATAATTACGGTTTTAAAAAGTTTGTTGAATACCTGGAATCTATTGATTTAGAGTAACCAGGAGAAGAAAAAAGAATTTTCTTACCTGCCGCCAGTCATTTCGTAACCCAATGAGGCAAAAAGGTCAATGAAAGGAAGAATAAGCAGGAAAGAAAGGTTCATTTTTCAATCTTACATACCTTTGTAAAATGAGAACAGAATTAAATATAAAAGCTGATATGCTCACTTGGGCAATTGCCCGGGCTGGGTATGAGGTGTCTGTTTTTACTGATAAATTCCCTAATGTACAAAAGTGGTTAAGCGGTGATAAGAACCCAACGGTGAAACAGTTGGAGAAGTTTTCCAAGGATGTTCATTTACCCTTTGGTTACCTGTTCTTACCCGAACCCCCCACTGAAAGATTACCTATCCCTTTTTTCAGGACAAATAATACACAGGCTACCCGAGTAAGTGTTAATGTGTATGATACCATATTATTGTTACAACAACGGCAGGATTGGTTAAGAGATTATCTGCACGACAATGAATTTGAGGAACTTCCCTATGTAGGTAGGTTCACCAACCGGAACAATATTCAGGAGATTGTCGCTGACATAAGAAATACATTAGGACTACCTGAGAATTGGGCTGGTAATTTTAGTAAATGGCAAGATGCTCAAGACCATTTGGTGCATCATATAGAGGATAAAGGTATTATCACAGTATTCAACGGAGTAGTCGAGAACAACACATCCCGTAAAATTTCTGTTGATGAATGTCGGGGATTCGTTTTAGTCGATAAAATGGCTCCCTTTATGTTCATCAACAACGGAGATTATAAATCCGCTCAGATGTTCACCATTGTTCACGAATTGGCTCATATATGGACAGGACATAGTGCCGGTTTTGATTTCCGAAGACTTCAACCTGCCGACGACTCCATGGAGGTTCTCTGCGATAAAGTAGCTGCTGAGTTCTTAGTACCGGAAACCACATTTAATGAAGTTTGGAGTCATAACCCAAACATTAATTACGCTTCCCGATACTTCAAAGTGAGTGAGATAGTTATTGCCCGCAGGGCATTAGATACCGGTAAACTAACTAAACAAGAGTTCTACACTTTTTACGAAGAATACTCCAACCGGGAATTTACCAAAAAACAGAGTCAGGGAGATGGTGGTGATTTTTACGCTACCACTAAAAAACGATTGAGCCTGACCTTCGCCTCCCATATCAACAATGCTGTGAAATCCGGGAAACTATTGTATCGGGATGCCTATAAACTTACGAGCCTCAAGGGAGATACATTCCAGACATTTTTTAGTCAATACATGTAAGGCTTATGAGCGTATATGTAGTTGATAGTGACTTTTTCATTCAGGCTCACCGAGTCACCTACCCTTTAGATATAGCCTTTAGTTTCTGGAACAAAGTAAAACAACTGGCTGAAGCCGGAATAATCATCAGCATCGATAAGGTAAAAAAGGAAATTTACGATAAGAACGATGACCTGAAGGCATGGTGTGTCGATAATCTTCCTGATGATTTCTTCAAGGACACATCCGAAGTTATGGTCGCATATAGTCAGGTTACGATGTGGGCGGTTTCTAGAAGTAGTCACTACCAACCAAATGCTCTGAATGAATTTTTAGATGCAGACGAAGCCGACGCCTTTATAGTCGCTTACACATTGGCCGACTCCGATAACCGGGTTGTCGTAACTCAGGAAATCAGTGAACCCTTCAGAAGGAACAAGGTTAAAATACCTGATGCTTGTATTGCACTGAATGTTCGTTTCGTTAACACTATGGACATGTTGCGTCTATTAAGCGAGACTTTCTAATCAAAATCGCCCCGTCCCGAACTACTCCACAGTAACGGAGAGATTTCGTTCGAACCCCCACTTCCACTAAAAAAGGATTGCCATGAATACGTTATGACTCTGAGGGTTTCGGTGGTTTCATCCAACCTGTGGCAATCACCCTATAGCCCA
>JAPLDE010000086.1 GCA_026391855.1 Bacteroidota bacterium
GAAGAAATTCCCTCCAGTTACGGATAAAATCGACACTTCTTGGTTTCTCCTTGATCTCAGCTGTAGTGGCAACAGGAAAGATGAAATGCAAATCGGGATGTATCAGTTTCTGGTATTTCAGGCAGGAATGACATTGTCCACAGGCATCCTCTTCCTTATTACCGGTGCAGTTCAGGTATTGGGCATAAGCCAGGGCCATGGCCAGGTTTCCTGAACCTTCCGGACCGAAAAACAATTGGGCATGAGGGATCCTCCCTTCACGGATGGACTGGATGAGTTTCCTCTTTAACCCGTTATGACCGATAACCTGCGTGAATAACATAGATGGTGGTGCAAAGGTATTGGTTTTATCCTGTTTTGGTTGACAATTATTTTTAATGTAGGTTTGTTAAAAAAATCAAATGTATTTGGACGTTTTACTGAACAAAACCGTTGGCATTGCCGGTTGTGGCGGCCTGGGCTCGAACTGTGCAGTAGCTCTCGCCCGGGTGGGAATCGGCAGGCTCATCCTGGCTGATTTTGATATTATTGTTGAATCAAACCTGAACCGTCAGTATTTTTTCAGGGATCAGGTAGGGCAGAAAAAGGTAATGGCTCTCCGGGATAACCTCCTGAGGATCAATCCTTCTGTAATTGTAGAAATCCATGATATCAAACTCACTCCAGACGATATTCTTAGGATATTCAGCCCGTGTGAGGTGATAGTAGAGGCTTTTGACCAGGCTGATGCCAAGGAAATGATAATTGAAACTGTACTGACCGGTTTCCCCGACAAATTCCTGGTCTCCGGTGTCGGGCTGGCAGGGTGGGGAAACAATAATTCCATTCAGACCAAACAGTTCGGCAAACTCTATATTTGTGGTGACGGCATGAACGAAGTATCGGAGACGGCACCCCCGCTGGCTCCGAGGGTTGGTATCGTTTCCAACATGCAGGCTAATGTGGTCATGGAAATATTGCTGGGTTCATGCCCCGGAACACAGGACGGGCAGAAAATATAACAACTGAATTGTTGATAAATATACAACCCCAAAGGCTTACTATTCATGAAAATTGAACTTAACAACCGCTTGGAAGAATTTTCTCCTCCCACATTAACAATATCGGAGTTATTGAAGATCAAGAACTTCACCTTTAAAATGCTGGTCATTAAGATCAACGGCCAACTTATCCGTAAAGAAGAATACGATCAATCAGTGATCAAAGACGGCGACACGGTAATGGTTCTTCACCTCATCTCCGGCGGATAAAAAAACCTGCGCACTAATGTGCAATAACCATCTTCCTGCCCAGTTGCTGTCCTTCAAACTCAATAAAGTAATAATATACTCCGTCAGGAATATTCCCTGTATTCAGTTCGATAAGGTTTTCTCCTTCAGTCATTTTTTCCTTTCTGACCAGCATAGCCTGACCAAGCTGGTTGACCATTTTCAGGTTAACCGCCCCTGGATGTGGTAAATAGCACATAATCTGAGTGTTGCCATTGGCTGGGTTGGGTACGTTTTGTGAAATACCGAATCCATTGGCTCCATATTCAGGGATAAAGGTATAATGAGATTCCAGTCTGCGGCATATGGTGTCATTGATCAAATAACCATCATTGTCGAGGCTTGAGTAAACGCAGAGGTAGTAGTATCCCAGGTAAGGGAAGGAGTATTTCTGATTAAAGGTATAATTGACCTCTTCATCGGGTTGAAGCGGTGTAGCACCATGCCAGGTTTCTGTTACCTGAAGGAGGGTATCCATAATGGTATACCGCAGAAGGAAGTCGTTAACCGGGTTCAGCCCTGCATTCTTTATAGAGATGGAAACAGTGGTGGAATCTCCGTGGATTGTTTGTACAAGCGGGGATATGATATCAAGCACTGCCATGTCAAAAGCCGGAGGAATCACCGTAAGCTGGTCGCAGATGGTGTCATTGAAGTAATAGGTATCAAAATTCACATCCGTGTACACGCAGAGTTTGTAATCTGTGAGCGGCGAGGGCAGGGGATTAAAGGTGAATATGGCTGACTGGTTCGGCACCAGGGGTCCGGGATAGAACCCGCCACCAACAGTTATTCCGTTAATCATATACTTAACAGGAACATTCGTTAGGGTGTCGGTTCCAAAGTTTTGTATCACGCATTTAACCACAATATCAGTCCCATAGGCATTAGTACCGGTAGGTTGTATAACAGAAGTCACGCCGGCATCGATCTGAACTTTAGGGAAGGTAAATTCAATATCATCTACAGCCCAACCTTCCCATGTTGTATTGTTAAAGGTGTAAGGGTTAAATGCCCATCTGAATTGAGTGGGGATGGCATAGTCCATCACGATTTTCAGGTCGAACCATGAGTGAATATAACCGGTTCCGGCCGATGACCAGCCGGCATAGGTATTATACCAGTTACCGGAATTCGTATCGTTTAAACTCCCGAGAATTTTCCAGGTACCGTCATTTGACAGGTATTCCACTCTTCCCCAGTCAGTTGTATTGGCATGTATCCAATGATAGAATTTCAGGGTATCCATACCGATCACTGTAAAGTCGAACTTGGGAGAATAGAGGTATTGGACGGTTGTGTGATTAAATACCCCGCTAAGCAAAGTGTACTGGTGGTGTAGAAAAAACTGACGGTGCTGTCAAAATCGTCGAAAAGGGGTACTTCTCTGATGGGAATACCGAACATGTTAGCTCTAACGGTATCATTCATATGGTCGCCATCGTCGGGATAGCTGGTATATGATTTCAGCTTGTAAGTTCCTTCCGGGCAGATGAAGTGAGTATTAAAAGCGAAATGGATGGAATCACCGGCTGCCAGGTTTCCGTTCCAGGTCTCTGTAACAGGGGGATCGTTGTTGATCTGGTAGCTGACGTCAGTAGAGGAAAGCGGGTCCATTCCGAAGTTATTAAGGCGTACTTCAACAGCCAGGTTGCTTCCGGCATCTGCAATGGGACCTGGAGTATAAACGTAATCAACACCGGCATCTTTATGGTAAGGTATGATCACTTTGAAGTCATCAATAGCCATTCCCATTCCCTGTGTATAGCCATCAGCGGTGAATACAAACCGGAAGCGCATAGTGGGAGTGTTATTAAATGCGGAAAGAAGATAGGTTGCCTTTTTCCAGCCGCCTGCTGCTCCACAAGGTATAATTGTACCAGTTGATTCCCAGGGGATCACTGACTGTACCCAGGGTAGTCCAGGTCGTACCTCCGTCAAGGCTGTATTCAAGCCGGGTGCCATCGCCATAGGGGTCAGTCGAGTGATTGAAATAGAAAGATATGGAAGCATTGATCGCATTGGTGAAATCAAAAATCTGAGTGGTCAGATAGCAAAGTGCGTTGGCAGAATAACCCCCGCTCATTCCCAGGTTGGTACCCCAGACGTTAGGTGAGGATACGGCCGTATTAGGAAAGATGGAAGGATCGGGAGGCCCCAGGAGCCAGTTGGTCCCTGTGCTGGAGGCGGTGGTGAACTTTACTACCGGGCCGTCGAAGTTATCATAGTAGGGTAAGGTATCAACCGGAACACCCAGGATTGACCTGCATAAGGTGTCATTGAAGCTATTTGAGTCATTAACCAGGGTGACAAAGGCGCAGAAGGAATGCAGCCCGTTAGGCCAGGTAATGGCAGGGAAATTGACGGTAGTAGTGTTGTTGGTTGTAAGATTTCCGGTCCATCCTAAAGACACCGGAGCGTTATTATCCAGTTTGTAGGCAACATTCATATTCGTTATCGGGTTGGTCCCGAAATCTTTCACCGTTATCTGGATGGGTCCCGTGAAACCCTGGGGATACGTAAGCGGCGGGGCTACGATAGCGGTGATACCGGCATCAATGGCCAACTGTGGCATGATCAGGGCAGTATAATCTTCCGTTTCGCCCCAGGTATATGTTCCGCAAGCATGGACATAAGACGGATCACTGGTTTCCTGTAGCACAACCCTGAAACGGGTAGGCCCGATATGGGCATTAACAGGAACATTGATGGTGCCTGTCAGCGTTGGATTTGTAGAAGCAGTCGGACCACCGATAAAGGCAGTTTCCGACAGTTCATCGAAGTCGCCGCTGTAATCCCAGTCAACAAAAACTTTTACGCAACAATTGTAAAAACCGTTCAGGTCGATCTGGCTGACGGATATTGAATATGACTGACCTTTGGTTAGTAAAATGGGCGGAAGACCGGTGAAGTCAGAGTACATATTCGTTGAACTGGGATTGCTGGTAGATGGTGTTGCAATGCCATGGTTCAGGTTACTGATGGTTACATTTCCGATGTCATCATCATTAGGGTTAGTGGCAGTCGAAATGCAATAGGTAAACATACTGTTTACTACATCTATGTAAACAGTGTCATTGATATGATTCACATCACCTGTAACATCCAACCAGCCTTTGAAATGATAAGTCTGGTAGGCCGAGAGGTTGGCATGGATATTAAAGGCATAGGTGAGGGTGTCCTGCGGGTTCAGTTGGGTTGTAACGGTCTCTGTTACAGGAACCTGGCCGTTGATTGAGTAACGGATCGGAAAGTTGATAATTGATTGTGTTCCGTAGTTTTTTATTTTCAGTTTAACAATCATACTGTTTCACAGGTTAAACCCAGATACAGGTGCCGGCATACTCAGCGAAGCTCCGTCAAAAGGAGGAGGAGAGCTGACATATACGGTATCTTTAGCCCTGACACTGATACAACCATTGGGGGCGGTGCACATGGGGAAGTACACCTGCATACCATATAATATAGGTGTGGTGTAACTGGCCGTATTACTAATAACATTGCCTCCGGTAAGGGCATCAAACCAGGTGATTGGATAGAGAGAATTGGCAGTTATTATAGTGCTGGTCCCGTATGTAATGGATGATGAAGTGACACCTGGGGCATTAGGAATAAATAAGGACTGAATAGTTTTGGTGAGAGTATCATCGCCATGGTTTGGGTCGTTGGGAAGGCTAACCCAGGTTTTAAAGTTGTACAGAACATCAACACCAACTGTACTAAGGTCAACCAGGGTGGCAAAAGTGAAAATGAGTGAATCGCCGGCTGCTATGGTCCCGGGAACATTTTCTGTTACTACCGCTGAAGTAGGACTTTTTTTATAACTAGCTGTTAATCCGCTGGTAATGGGTGTAAGGCCATTATTAAGTATCCTTATTTTAACGGTTTCCATACCCAGGCCGCAACCTGCAGCAACAGGAAGATAGATCTTGTCGATAGCAGCTTCCTGGGGAGCCGGCAGAGTGATCAACCAATCATCCATGGAAACCCCTGAAATGGTTCCCGAACCATCGGAAGTAAATACAAAACGGAACCTGACCTGGCCTAATGCATTATTTAAGGCACTTAATTTGAATTTGCTTTGTTTCCAACCTCCTGACTGATATCCCCATCCGGGTTGGGCGGACGAACTGATGGTCCCGTTGTACCAGTTCACTCCCAGGGGATCATTGATACCCCCCAGGGTTGTATAATTTGTTCCGTCGGTCGTATATTCAAGCCTTGTCCCGTCATACATGTAACTGGACCCTTCAAGGTCATAGTTAAGCCAGAATGACAGGCGGGCATTCACCGCACTGGAGAAATCGAAGACCGGGGAGGTAAGTATACAATATGCGTTGTCCGCATATACGGTAGTCAGGTTCACATCCCAGGAATTCGGGGAGGAATGGGCCGTGTTGGTCGTGCCATACGCAGGTGTCCCAATCTCCCATTTGGATGCCGTGTTTGTACCCCCGAAACTCGGGGTCCATAAAGTGGTGTTCACATCAAAATTGTCATAGAAAGGGAAGGTGATCCCTCCGTAAGCCGTGAATGAAATGCAGGTTGCAGCGGGATTTCTGGCCGGGTTATGGGCCTGGGAATTGTCAATTGCCCTGATATACCAGCAAACATAATCCGAATCGGTAACAGCCGGAAGGATACCTTTCATCGTATCCTGCGGAAATTTGCTCATTCCAATGGTATCATCCGGGCCGTTATTCAGGCTGTAGACGATATATGCCGTGTCAATTCCGCTTTGGTCTGTGATCTTGGCTTTAATGGTAAATGGGCCCATGCTGTAAAGCGTTCCCTGGGGATATCCCGGTAATAGAGTAATAACCGGGGGTATCAGCTCTGAAGGGGCCATGGTGATTTTCAGGTTGTCGATATACCAGCCTTTGTTGTTGTTGGGGCCAATGGGTCCTCCATCCTGAAGTTTAAACCGGATTTTTGCGTTGGCACAATTTCCAAGGAGAATGGAAACATCGAAAGATTCAATTCTCCACCAGGTGTTCATCGGCAGTGCAGTTGATGTGGAAGGCTGCCACAGGTTCCCGTATGAGTTAGCTGCAAAACGGTTTCCGTTCGGTCCATACTGCCCGGTTCCCATGTAGTTGGTCATGGTCAGCTGCGACCATGTAAGCCCACCGTCAGCCGAGGCCTCCAGTGTGGCTATATCCAGGAAATCGACCTTACAGATCTGGGAGAATGATAAGATCACATAGGTGTTTCCCAGCGTGCTGAAAGCCTGGGTTGTCAGGTACGCCGAATTACTTGCCTTTACCTGGCATGAATCTGATTTCAGACTGTTCGGCAGATGGTGCAAACGGGTGTTTACACCCCAGTCCTTGACATTGGGCACTGCCACCATGGTAGAAGTAACACTGTCATCGAGACTGGGAGTTTCGAAATCTTCATGGAAAATTACAATCTGGCTCTTACCTGTTAAACCGGTGAGAACAATGAAAAATAAAAGGAAGAATACCTTTTTCATGTATCGTATGGATTATTCGTGAAACGCTGACTCAAATTCAAATTAATGTGAAATTATCATTTTTCTGACCAGGCGTTTCTGGTCAAAATTCATATAATAATAGTAGATTCCCGGGCGTAAATTCGTGGTATTCAGGTCAATAAAGTGTTCGCCGGGTTCCATTTTATCTTCATAACCCAATACTCTCTGTCCCAGCATATTAACGATTTCGATAGATACAACGCCTGCCTTCGGCAACCTGACTTTCAGCTGGGTTGTCTGGTCGCAGGGGTTGGGAATATTTTGTGAAAGAAATAGTGGGTCATTCTCATTTTCAGGGATAGCAGTAAAATACTCCTCTATCATCTTACAGAGGGTATCGTTTGGTCTATACCCGTCATCCGCATAACCTGAAAAAGCGCATAGGTAATAATAGCCCAGGAATTCATAGCTGTATTTCTGGTTGAAGGTATAGATCAGTGAGTCGCCGGGATTAACCGGAGTGGCCCCGTTATATGTCTCAGTCACTATAATCATGGAATCAGCGATGATGTAACCGAGTGGGATATTGCTCACCGGATTTTGGCCGACATTTTTCACCACAATTCTCACCATAGCCGAGTCACCGTGAATGGTTTGGGTAATCGGCCTGAGGATTTTGGTTACCTGCAGGTCATAAGCCGGAGGGATCACGGTGATGTAAGTGCAGGTTGTATCGTTGGCCAGGTGAGTATCCTGTCCAAGGTCGGTGAATGCGCAAAGCTTATAGGTGAATAAGGGTGAAGGTAAGGGGGTGAAGGTGAAAGTAGTATTGGCATCAGGCGGAAGCGTTCCTGCCCAGTTGCCAAAGTTTACAGTAGTACCGTCAATGCTGTATTTCACAGGTATGCTGTACAGTGTGTCAAGCCCGAAATTCCTTATGGTAACATCTACTATAAGGTCAGTTCCGTAAACCGACTGTCCTGAGGGTTGGTTAATGGCAATGACTCCGGCATCCTTTGGTATTTTTGGAGAGGTTAGCCTGAAATTGTCGATGGCCCATCCATCATAAAGACTATTCGGATAAATACACTGGAAGTTGAACCTGAATTGGGTGGGTGTAGCAAAGTCAGTGATGGTTGTCAGGTCATAAGCCGATTTATGCCATCCCGGAACACCAGAATTGGCACTCCACCCGAAAATATTGTTGGTATACCAGTTAACGCCATTGGGGTCACCCATCCACCCGATTATTTTCCATCCGGTTGAACTGAGATATTCGATTCTGCCGCCTTCATCAGGATTTACATCCATCCATTGATAGAAAGTGAGGGAATCGTACCCTGTTAATGTAAAATCAAACATGGGTGAATAAAGGTATTCCGGGACGCCTGTCCTTACGTAATGTCCGTCAAGATTGGTTTTCCAGGCAAAGGGAGGAGAGTAGGAATAATTGATCAGCGATGAGGAAGGCAGACCATGTTCCCATTGGGTTCCTGTTGTATACCAATACGTTAGTGTTGAGTCATAAGGATCGGTATACGGTGGAATAAAGGTAGGGATACCGAAAAGCACCTTTTTGGTTGTATCGTTTACATGATCACCATCCTGTGGAAGGTTTGTATAGGCCATGAGCTGGTAATTTCCCTGAGGAGCCAGGTAACCGTTTGTAAAGTGATACCCGGTTGTATCTCCCGGGTTGAGCGTTCCTGTCCAGGTTTCAATAACAGGAGCGGCACCATTTGCAACATATTGAATATCAACCGAATGCAGCGTGTCCATTCCGAAGTTGGTCAGCCTGACGTAGGGTTTTAGAAGGGTATTGGCTACTGCCTGACCATGAGGGAGCATGATTGAATCGATACCGGCATCCTGATGATAAGGGATGGTAATGGCAAAATCATCGATCGCCATACCCATGCCATTAGTCCAGGTATCTGAAGTAAACACAAAACGGAAGCGCATGGTAGCGGTCAGGTTGAAATTTGACAGCAGGTAGGTTGCTTTTTTCCAGCCGGCTGATGTTCCATTCCAAACTGGTCCTGATGACCATAGCGTATAATTATACCAGTTGATACCAAGGGGGTCATTCAATGTTCCGAGTGTCGTCCATACGGTCCCACCGTCAAGGCTGTATTCAAGCCGGGTTCCGTCATTCCAGGCGTCGGTCGATGTGTTATACCAGAAAGAGATTTTGGCGTTAATGGCATTGGTAAAGTCGAAGATCTGTGTACTCAGGTAACAGTTGGCGCTTTCAATGTACCCTCCCAAATTCAGGTTAGTCGCCCATACATTTGGAGCAGAATGAGGAGGATCAGGCCATACCAATGTGTTGGGAGATCCATGTATCCAGTTGGTCCCTGAAGCAACAGTGGTAGTGAATTTAACAACCGCACCGTCAAAATTGTCATAATAAGGCAGGGTATCAACCGGAACACCGGTTATATTTCTGCAAAGCATATCGTTAAAGGTGTTTGAATCACCCGGTAAAGCAGTATAAGCACAGATGGTGTGTTGTCCGGTCGGAAGAGTGATAGCCGGCCATGATACATTGATGGAATTACCGGAGGTTAGGTTACCGGTCCATGTTTGTGTTACAGGCGGGTCGCTATCGAGTATATAGCTGATGTCAACAGATGTAATTGGATCAGTTCCGATATTGGCCATTACCACGGTAACCGGTGAAGTGTATCCCTGTGGATAGGTAAGAGCAGGGGCAACAATACTCATAATGGAGGCATCATGGGGAATCTGGGGGGCAACCACTGCGGTGTAATCTTCTGTTTCTCCCCAGGTATATGTTCCGCAGGCATGGACGTCAGATGTGAAACCGGTTTCCTGTAATACAACCCTGAACCGGGTGTAACCGATATGGGCATTTTGAGGTACCATGATAGTTCCGGACATAATATTGTTCCCTCCAAAGGTGGTAGGACCACCTGTAAAGGCTGTTTCTGTTGCTTCATCAAACTCCCCGTTGTAGTTCCAGTCAACAAATACTTTAGCACAGCAGTTATAAAAACCATTAAGGTCGATTTGGGTTATGGAAATCGGATAAGGCTGGCCTTTGGCAAGCTGGATGGCAGGAAGGCCGGTAAAATCCGAATACATATTGGTGGAAGTCGGATTGTTTGTAAGGGGGAAGGCAATCCCGTTGTTCAGATTGCTGACCGTGACGTTGCCGCAATCATCGTCTCCGGGGCTGGTAGCTGTTGATTCACAGTAAACAAACAATTTATTGATAACAAGGGAGTAAGCTGTGTCATTGATCTGATTCAGGTCTCCCGGAATTGTTACCCAGGATTTGAAATCATAGTTGCCATGTACTACCAGGTTTGCTGTGGCAGCAAAGGTAAAGGTCATTGTATCCCCGGTATTCAGAGTATTGGTAACCTGTTCGGTAATAACGGGGCCGTTGTTTATCCGGTAACAGATATCGAAATTTGAGATGGGCTGGGTGCCATAGTTCCTGATCCGGGTACGTACTGTTTCAGTGGCGGAAAGGTTAAAGCCTGTTACCGGAGAAGTTATGACAACGGCTGAACCATCATAGGGTGGGGGTGAACCGACAAAAACGGTATCCTGGGCCCTGTAGCCGGGACAACCGTTAATTGGTAAACCGACAGGGTAATAGATGGTTGTACCATATAAAATAGGGGTGGTATAAGTGGGACCGGACCCGAGAATATTTCCTCCGGTCGGCTGGTCATACCAATCGACGGGATAAGGACTATTTGCGGTGAGAGTGGCAAATGTTCCGTACATGATGTAGGCGTTTGCTACTCCCGGGGCATTGGCCAGGAATTTTGAAACGACAGCGTTAAAGGTCGTGTCGTCACCATGGTTAGGGTCATTTCCAAGAGTGACCCAGGCTTTCATGACAAAGGTGGAGTCGGCCTGGCCTACCGACATATCCACCGTATTGGTAAAGGTGTAGGAAACGGTATCATTAAAAGGAATGGAGATATTTGCAGGCTCAGTGATAATGGCAGAACCCGGACTTTTCTGAAAACCCACCATAAGGTTACCGTTAATGGGAGTGAGCCCGGTATTGATGATGTCGATAGTGATGGGTTCATTGCCTAATCCGCAGCCGGAGATCGGACTGATGATCGAATTGATGGCTGCTTCATAGGGAGCAGGAAGGGTGATGGTAATGTCATCCACCGACACACCATCCCAGGGAGTTGTCCAGGTGTCGGAGATAAAGACAAAACGGAACCTGACCTCCCCAATAACATTATTGAGCAGGCTTAGTTTATATTTGCATTTTACCCAGCCTCCGGAAGAACCATTCCATACATCGGAGCCTGAACTCCAATCCCACAGGGTATACCAGTTTTCAGCCAGCGGGTCACCAATAGCGCCAAGGGTCTGCCAGGTTGTTCCGTCGGTGGTGTATTCCAGCTTGACACCACCTGAATATTGAGGGATATTGTAATTGATCCAGAAAGAAAGACGGGCATCAACGGCATCGGTAAAATTGAACACCGGTGAGGTCAGTGCACAATTAGCTGCCTGTTGATAGCTGGTGGAAAGGTTAACATCCCAGGCATTGGGAGGAGAATGCGCAGAATTGGTCTGCCCGTAACTGGGTGTACCCAGTTGCCAGGTGGAAGCATTGTTTACCGACAGGTAGCTGGGCGTCCAAAGAGCTGTATTTATATCAAAGTTATCGTTGTAAGGGAAAGTTAACCCCGCGTAAGCAGTGAAATTATTACAGGTAAGCACCGGGTTCCTGGCCGGGTTATGGGCGGCAGAATTATCTATCGCGTATACGTACCAGCAAACCTGGGTGGAGTCGGCAACAACCGGAATGACACCTTTCATGGTATCCCCGCCCAGATGAACCATGCCAACGGTATCATTAGGCCCGTTATTCAGGGAATAAACAACATAGGCGGTATCTATTCCGCTTTGGTCTGTGATCTTGGCTTTAATGTTGAAAGGCCCTATGCTCCAGAGAATTCCGGTAAGTATAGGGTTTAACAGGGTGATCACCGGAGGGATCAGCTCAGAAGGAGCCATGGTGATCTTCACATTGTCTAAATACCAGCCTTTGTTGCTGTTGGGTCCTATCTGGCCACCATCGGCCAGTTTGAAACGGAACCTTGCATTGGCGGAATTACCCAACAGGGTTGAAAGGTCAAAAGATTCAACACGCCACCAGGTGTTGGCCGGCAGCATTCCGGGGTTGGAAGGCTGCCAGAGATTGCCATAGGAGTTTGCCGCAAAACGGTTCCCGTTTCCAAGGTACTGGCCTGTACCCATATACAGGGAACCGGCCACCTGTGTCCAGGTGATCCCGTCAACAGATGTTTCAATGGTGGCAATATCAAGGAAGTCAACCTTACAGATCTGAGAAAAGGAAAGGATGACGTAAGTGTTTCCTGTAGTATTAAACGTGTTGGTGGTCAGGTAAGTGGTAGAGCTCGCCTTAACCTGGCAGGAATCAGACTTCAGACTGGTTGGAAGGTGATGCAGCCTGGAATTAACACCCCAGTCCTTTACATTGGGTACTGCAACCATGGTTGAAGTTACACTGTCATCCAGACTCGTTAGTTCAAAATCCTCATGAAAGATTACAACCTGGCCCTGAACAAAAAAACTTCCTGCAACCAGCGCTAATAAAAGGAGTAGAACCTTTTTCATGTATAATCGGATTAAATTAATAACTGTTTTTACTATTTTGGTTTCATTTCCTTAAAGAGGAAAATAACAAGAAAAAGAGGATAAAGTTACAGCTTTTCCCCGAGATAATAATAAACCTCTGTTAACTGAATGGATAGACAACAGAAAGTTGCTATCGGTTGCCTTATATTGTGATAAAACTAAAGTACTTCGGCCACAACAAAAGTGCTTCCTCCGATAAAGACAAGGTCCTTGTCATCAGCCATTTGCAAAGCCTGCCGGAAAGCATCACCGACAGAGGGGTAAACCGTTCCCATCAGCCCTGCTTCTCTGGCCAGCAGTGATAATTCAACCGCATCCAGGCCCCTTGGAATATTCGCCCTGCAAAAGTAATACCGGGCATCTGCAGGCAGCAACGAAAGCATCCCGCGGATATCCTTATCGTTTACCATACCAAGGACAAAATGAAGTTTTTTATAATTAATGCCTTTTATTTGTTCGGTGATAAGCCGGATTCCTTCCAGGTTATGACCTGTGTCGCAAATCGTTAACGGCTTTTGCCTGAGAACCTGCCACCTTCCGGAAAACCCGGTATTCAACACTACTTTCCTGATTCCTTCACTGACCTGGCTTGTCATTATGGGTAAACCTGCCTCGGCCAATACCCGTATGGATTCAAGTACGGTAGAGATGTTTTTTTGCTGGTAGTTGCCTTTCAAAGGGCATTCCAGGTCTTTCAGATAAAGACTGTCTTTAAAATAAACATCTGCCAGTACATTACCGGTGACAGGGGCTGATGGTCCGGTAGTGTTTAGATGGAACTGGCTGTCAGCAAAGGTAAGAGGTGCACCAACCTTCTTCGCTGCAGCTTTAAAAACCCCATCTGTTTCAGGATGGGATTCACCGATCACCACCGGAATGTTGGCTTTAATGATCCCTGCTTTTTCAAGCGCTATTTCTTTCAGTGTTTTCCCCAGGAACTGGGTGTGATCGGGGCTGATGTTGGTGATGATACTGATTAACGGATGAACTACATTGGTTGAATCCAGCCTTCCTCCCATACCAACCTCGAATATCCCGTAATCAACCTGGTTTTCTTTGAAATACTGCAAAGCCATTCCAAAAACCATTTCAAAAAAGGAAAGATGTAGTTCTTCAACAATATCTTTCTTATCATTCACAAAATGAGTAACATACGATTTTGGAATCATTTTTCCGTTAATCCTGATCCTCTCGCGGAAGTCTTTCAGGTGAGGGGAGGTATAAAGCCCTGTTTTATAGCCACATACCTGGAATATTGAAGAGAGCATATGGGAAACCGACCCCTTGCCGTTTGTTCCTCCCACATGAATGGCCTTAATGCCGGACTGTGGATTCCCAAGCTGCCGGCAGAAATCCATGGTTGCTTTCAGATCGGCTTTATAGGCTGCCGCACCGATCCTGTGGAACATCGGCAACTGATCATACAGGTAGTTCAGTGATTCGGAATAGGTTCTCAATTCTATAGAACGAAATGATAGGTAATGGTACCCTTTTGTTCTTCCGGTGCGTTGGGGTTAGGGCTGAATTTGGCTTTCATGGCGGCTTGCTGTGCCAACCGGTATAATACCTGGCTGGTTGCATTGGTCCCTTTGAAACCTGCCTCGGCCCGGGTTACCATTCCCTGTTTGTTTACCCATATTTTTACTACAACTGTCCCTGTTTCAGATGCCTGAATTTCAGGTTTGGGAAGAAATTTGGCTGTACGTCCGCTCAGGTCGAAAGAAGGGCCGACACCATCTCCCTTACCTGTCCCTATCCCGTTACCTGAACCCGTCCCGGCTCCGGATCCCGGTTCGCCGTAATGGTTCTTAGCGTAAAGTGAACCGTTGGGATTGCCCTGGTCACCTGGCTTTCCTGTCTCTCCTTCGCTTCCTCCCTTTGCATTAGTCCGTTTTTTGTACAGGGCATTTGGGTTCACCACGGGATCATTGATCTTGATCACCTCTGCCGGCTTCTTAACATCATTTTTCTTTGACGTGGCGACAGCAGGCGCTTCTTCTGTTTCCTGGGTGAGAATATTCTCACTGGATTGGGTTTTGCCGGTTTTTGTGGTGGCTTCTGATTCAATTTCACTGAGATTCTTTGTGTTCACAGGAATGTACTGTTCAGGCTGGACCTCTCCCGTTCCCTGGTCGGAAGTGCCGAAATTCACTTCCAGACCCGATCCTCCGCCTACAATGGGATAAGGAGGAATTGGGGTGTGCATCACAATAAAATAACAAAGCAGTATCACCAGCGCATGGAATACGAAGGACAAAACCATTGCCAACGGCCTGTTGGTATTTTCAGCATCCTGTATCATGCTATTTCTGAAGCGATTTAGTGGCCAGTACCATCTTTATTTTGATCCTGTTACCGATCTGAAGCACATCTACCAGGTCCTGCACGCTCAGGGCGTTGTCAAACCGCAGGACTACAGTGGGTTCCGAAAGATTAGCCGTGGCTTTCAAAAGTTCCTGTTCCAGCTGGTCAAGAGCGACCTCCACATTGTTGATATAGTATCTCTTTTCGGCACTTACCGACAGGGATACCTGCTGTTTGCTGATGGCCTGGGAGGTCGTGGCCTTTGGAAGCATGAGCTTGATGACCGAAGGGTTTACCAGGGTGGAAACGATCAGGAAGAACAACAAAAGGAAAAACATGATGTCGTTCAGCGACCCTGTGTAAACCTCGGCATGAAAGGAAGATCGTTTTCTCAGGTTCATGGCTTAGGCCTCCTTTTGTAATATGTCAAGAAATTCTCTGGCACTGTCTTCAAGCATAAAGACCACTTTATCCAGTAAAATATTCAGGTAATGGAAACCAGTATAGGCTAATACGCCTATGATCAGTCCGGTAGCACTGGTGATCATCTTCTCATATAGTCCACCGGCAATGATCCCGATGCTGAAGTTATCGGTCAGGGAAATATTATGAAAGATTCTGATCACCCCCATGATCGTCCCGATAAATCCCAACATCGGTGCAATCCCGGCAACTATTCCGAGTATCTTAAGGTTCTTTTCAAGCTTGGATATTTCGTATCTGCCCACACTCTCCAGCGACCTTTCAATTTCATCAATGGGTTTTCCCACCCTGCCAAGTCCTTTTTCCACCATCCTGGAAATAGGGGAATTGGTTGATTTGCATAATGCTTTGGCTGCATCCAGTTTATAATCGAAGATGAAATCCTTGATGTTGTTCATAAAATTCGTGCTGATCCGGGTCGCTTTATTGATAGCGATCAGGCGTTCAAAAAAGAAATACACGGCCAGAAGAGATAAGATCCCCAGCGGGATCATGATAACCCCTCCTTTCACCGCCAGGTCAAGGAGATTTAAGGAATCGATCTTGGGTTGCACCGGTGCTGTTATTACCTGGCTGGCAATTTTGTGCAGGGTATCGGCAGCCGGTTGGGTTGATGTTGTAATCTGCAAAAGAAGGCCCATGAGTATGGAATGTTATTTAGGTTCAAAGAATGTAAAAATAGCACAATAAGTAACCCTCTTCCGGAAGTATCTCCCTCTTTTTTAAACACTACAATGTTAATTGAAGGGATAACTCCTGAACCATACAGCTTATTGTATACAGTTGTAGAGGCTGACGGACTGTCAGCAGGATAAATAAAGGGCGCCGGCTGTATGATCTTTTGCCGAACCGGTGACCGAACAAAGTACATTAACCTGTCCGGTAAGCCGTAGAACCCCCAGGAAGGCAAAGATCAGCGCTTCCTTGAAATCGACCAGGATTGCATCGGGAACAATAAGTTGCTGATTACAAAGATGTTCTATCCTGCGCACAAGAAAAGTGTTATGGGCTCCTCCTCCGGTGATCAGCAGTTTTCCTTGTTTCCCCGGTAGAATGGCAAGTGAAACCTGGGTGGCAATATGTTCACAGAGGGTCCTCAGCACATCCGCCGGCCTGTTCCGGTATATGTCGGCCAGCGGAAGAAAATGTTGATGAAACCATTCTCTGCCCAGCGATTTTGGAGGGAGAAGGCGGTAAAATTCCAGGTCGTTAAACGCATCCGACAACTCGTCAATGATCGCTCCCGATCGGGCGATCTCACCGTTTTCATCATACGGAAATCCGGAAAAGGCGGAAAATGCATTCAGTGCCATATTACACGGACTGATATCATGGGCGATTCTCCTCCCTTCACTTTCATATGAAATATTGGCAAAACCTCCCAGGTTAAGGCAATAGTCGTACCCTGGGAAAAGCAGTCTATCCCCTGCCGGGACAAGCGGGGCGCCCTGTCCTCCCATGGCCACATCGGCCGACCTGAAATCGCAGGCAACAGCTATGCCGCATTCAGCGGCAATAGCCGATCCCTCTCCAAGCTGAAAGGTTAATCCTGATTGGGGCTGATGAAAGATGGTATGTCCGTGTGAGGCTACCAACTCAGCCCCAAAACCGGTTTCTGCCATAAAGTCCTTCACCAGCCGGCCCAGGTAGTGGCCGTATTCTTTGTGAAGCTGCGCCAGTTGAAGGGCAGAACCATCATGAACCGATGAAAGGGCAACTCTCCATTTTTCCGGATAAGGTACGGTCCGGGCATGACAGATATGGAAATGCCATTGATGATCCTGTGTAAATTCACAAGCGGCCAGGTCTGTCCCATCAAGTGAAGTCCCCGACATCAGGCCGATTACCTTGAACTTGTTCATCTTCTTTCGTTATAGAGCATCAATGATCTTTTCCAATCGTATACCTCTCGATCCTTTTACCAGGATAGTTCTGGAGTTCAGGGGGAACTGGTAAAGATATTCCCTGAGTGAAGCGGTGTCTTTAAAGGTGGTATAGTTTTGCCGGTTGTTCACTACAGAAAAAACCGGTCCTACCAGGTACACGTCAAGCCGGGGATAAGCGGACAATAAGTTGATGACTTCCCGGTGTTCCGTTTCGGCATGAACTCCCAGCTCCAGCATATCTCCCAGTATCACTGCCTTCGGCTGGCCAGGCATCAGCAGAAAACTTTCAAGGGCCATTCTCATGCTGCTGGGGTTGGCGTTATAAGCATCCAGGATGACCAGGTTCCTGGTTGTCCGGTAAACCTGGGAGCGGTTATTGGCAGGCTCATAATTTTCAAGGGCAGTTACAATCCTCTCAGGTTCAATATGATAAGATAGTCCTACGGCAATGGCTGCCATAACGTTATCAAAGTTATACCTTCCCACCAAATGGGTTTTAACCGGAAAGCTTTTCTCATTGTATATGAATGAAAGAGAAAGAAAGGGCAGGTCGTTGTTAAGTTCGCCCCTGAAACGGGCCGGGTATTTTATACCATATAATATAAGGTTACCCTGACCGGCCATATCTGTCAAAACCGGGTTATCGCTGTTAATATAAAGGGTTCCGCCTCTTTTCCGTATAAAATCGTACAATGCTTTTTTTGTTTCAATGATGACTTCCACCGAACCGAATCCTTCCAGGTGTGCCTTCCCGATATTGGTGATCAGCCCGGCTGTGGGTTGAGCGATGTCGCATAATTGTTTAATCTCTCCGGGATGGTTGGCTCCCATTTCAATAACGGCCATTTCTGTTTCTGAAGTCATTCTGAGCAGGGTGAGAGGTACACCAATGTGGTTGTTGAGGTTTCCTGCTGTGCTGACTGTATTAAAGGTAGTTTGGAGAACCGTGCTGATGAGTTCCTTGGTGGTGGTTTTACCATTGGTTCCGGTAATCCCCAGGACAGGAAATGAAAACTGCATACGGTGAAAAGATGCCAGTTGTTGTAAAGATTCCAGGGTGTCCTTCACAAGGAGACATCTTTCATTGGTGAGAAGTGCCGGGTTATCGATGATGGCCAGGGATGCTCCTTTTTGAAGTGCTTCTTCCGCGAAGAGATTGCCGTCGAAGTTTTCCCCGTGCAAAGCAAAAAACATACACTCCGATGTAATAATCCGGGAATCAGTCGAAACAACGGGGTGCTGAAGAAAAAGCTTGTATAGTTCCTGGGTATCCATTTCAGAAAAAAACCCCATTACCTGAAGGGGAATGGGGTTTCATTTAATTTCGTTCAGATTTTAGTTACCCATTGGGACCGGGCTTCCGACACGGACCATGGCACAACGGAATCCAATATTATCAGTGGATTGTTTTTCATCGAGGAATCTTCTTGCTCCGGGACTTAGCCAATAGGCCCTGTCTTTCCAGGAACCTCCCTTATAAACCCTTGCACTGTCATTGATCATTGAAGTATTGGCATAGTCGTACATCTGTTTCGAGGTGTTTCCTTCAGGTTCATTTAACCAGTCTTTGGCTACAGTGGAGGCATAATCACCGTCAACGTAGTTGATATTGTCAGCTTTCCTGTAGTTTCTGCGGTTGATGTTTTCCTCAGTGTTGACATTCCGCCAGATGATCCTGCCGAGACTGTCTTTATCAACCATATACCCGTCATTATCCTTTTGCTGGGTTTTGAAAACATTACCCCTGAAGGGTCTGAAATCATTATCATCCTCAAAAGTAAGGGGTCTGTAAACGTCCATTACCCATTCGGCAACATTACCGGCCATGTTATACAACCCGTAATCATTGGGCCAGTATGAATAAACCGGGGAAGGGATATCAGACCCGTCGTTAAGGTTTCCTGCAACACCCATGTAATCTCCACGGCCTCTCATAAAATTGGCCACGAAATTTCCATAGAATTTATCGTCAGTAGTACGGGTAAAATTACCGTTCCAGGGGTAATTTCTTCTTTCGATAATTCTCTCAAATTGAGTATTACCGACAAGGCCAAGGGCGGCGAATTCCCATTCGGCTTCGGTTGGCAGTCTGTACCGTGGAAGCAGGATACCATCCTCCATTCTTACTTTTCTCTCTCCTGAACCGGAAGGATTCAGATCTTCCAGGGGGTTTCGTACTTTTCCTTCATACTGGCCTGCCAGGTATGCGTCGGTATTAAAGTTGTTTTCTTCCAGCTGGTCCGGGTCCCAATCCAGGATTCCCTGTTCTACCAGTATCATTTCATTCACCCTGTCTGTTCTCCAGACACAATAGCTGTTAGCCTGGTTCCAGTTCACACCGACAACCGGGTAATTCCGGTAGGCAGGATGACGGAAATAGAGTTCTACCAGGGGTTCGTTGAAAGCGAGCTTTTCGCGCCAAACCAGCGTATCGGGTAATGCCTTACGGTAAACTTCGGGGTAGTTGACACCGAAAACACGAAGGGTCCAGTACAGGTATTCCAGGTAATCGAGATTGCTGACCTCGGTTTCATCCATATAGAAAGAGGATACAGTTACACGCCTGGGTATATTGTCCCATTTATACATTACATTATCTTCGGTGTTACCCATCATAAAAGTACCACCTTCGATCAATACAAGGCCTGGTCCGGTAGCCTGCTCAACAAAATCAGCTACTTCAAAACCACCGTTTTCCGGGTTATTAAATTCCCAACCGGTGCTTTTGGAATATTCCTTATGACAGGAGGCCAGGCCTAATACCATCACTCCCAGGACTAACCCACTCAGGATTTTGACATTCCAATTCATAATTTTATGAGAGTTCATTGGTTTCTAAAGACGTTCTAACTAGAAGGAGGGGCAATTTATTGCCCTTACCTTTTTCTTTTTTATCGGGCAGGGGAACAGCCAACTGAAGGAAACCTCATGTGCTCCTCCGGTGATGTTAGTTAGTTTGGAAACGGTCAGGTCGTAGCTGTATCCGAGTTTGAAACTGGGTTGTTCGAATCCTGCAAGGAGAATGAATGCATCAGGATTATTGAAGTTCTGCCTGAACCAGAGTCCGCCGACGAAAGGATAGCGGTTGAAATACACTCCGTAATTCAATTGCTGGAAATGTTGCTGTTGCTGATACAAAATATTGGGTGAGAGGGTAGGGTCTTCCAGTGAACGGTTCCCCCTGCTTCTTCTCCTCAAATCGATGATACCCCCGGCATGGACCGTCAGTTTCATATTGAGTTTACTGCTGATATCACTATAGAATCCTTCGTTGGGTTGGGTCAGGTGGTGAACCGCCACTCCAGCAAAAAATGATTCACTGTGACTAAGCAATAATCCACTGGAAAAGTCTGCAAACCCGATACTTAACTTAGGAGGCTGCTTCTCCATGGTGTTGTTTACAAAACCATATTTGGGGTCAATCATGTCAGGGAAGGTAAGTTTATCCCAATCAATCCTACGCTGGAAATAACTTGCCTGGAATCCGGCATTTAATGAGAGCTTACGGTTGATCACCAACCGGTAGGAATAAATGCCACTAAATGTATTGGTGGTCAATGCTCCTTCCCCGGCCCTGTCAGACATGGCCAGAAAACCCACTCCGCCGGAGATCTTGTCCCAGTATTGGTCGTAGGAGGCATTATAGGTTACATAAGTTCCGGCGATAGCCGGCCATTGGTTTCTATAGTTAAAGCTCAGTCGCGGACATATGACAGACCCGGCCAGAGCCGGATTGAGATAAAGCGGATTGGCGTAAAACTGAGAGAAGATGGGATCCTGCGCTTTTGCTACCTGGCCGGTTAAGACCAGGAATATCAGCATGACCACGCAACTTAGCTTCTTTACCATATCTGTCGGTAGGATGTTGATAAACTTTTGAGAATACAATATTACGAATTTTTTTTTCAAAAAAACCTTTTGCAAAAATAATTGTTACCAAAAGGCATCAGAACAGTACTTCTGATAACTTATACTATTTTTACCCGGTAAAGTTACAAGCTTCTGTACATTACAAGACTTATATTTACTGTAAATCGTTGCCTTCAAACGCCTATTATTTTAAATTACTTGTTAACCATAATTTTGTTGATGAAATTTGTGCTCTTTAAAATAAATAATGATCTACGGTGTTTTAGTTGTTACCAAAGCTGATTTCAATCCAAGATGAATCTAATTTTCCTTTCATGAGCAAGTTTTTTAAGAAAAATTTCACACTTCTCCTTTTTACCTTTTTTATAATTCCTGTTACATGGAGCCAGACATCTTCATTATCAGAGAGAAAGGTCATTCATTGGATGGGAATAAAGAGTTTTGGTGATACCCTTCTCCCTTCCCATAAATTCCTGTATTTCACAGGAGCTTTTTTCCCCAGCCCTGCCGACGGGCTTCCTTCCTATTCTGAAAACTTCCCTGTCTTCCAGGGATTTGGCCTGCCTCAGGTATACCTGATGAACCCGGTTTATGTTTCATTAACGGTTGAAGAAACAGCTGTTATTGTTAATCCATCCGGAATACCCTGTCAGCCGCAAATAGATGTGAAACTTGTGACACAACGGAAAAAGCAGGAAGCTTGTGTCCAGTTCTTCCCTTTCCGGAGAGATACCCTGACCGGGACGATTCAGCGGCTGGAGAGTTTTCAGCTATCAGTCAGGTATGACGTTGACTCAAAACCAACAGGGGTTTCCACTCATTTATACGCCCAGCACTCGGTGCTTTCTCAGGGAACATGGTACAAAATTGGTGTCAAATACACAGGGATATATAAGTTAACATACACCGACCTTCAGTCGATGGGGATTGACCCTGCCTCTGTCAATCCCAAGAATATCAGGATATTCGGTAATGGAGGAGCCATGCTTCCTGAAGCCAACTCGGCGTTCAGGTATGATGATCTGGTGGAAAATTCCATTCAGGTAGTGGGTGAAGACGATGGTGTGTTCAATACCCAGGACTATATCCTCTTCTATTGCAAATCACCTGATTCCTGGAAATTATTCCGATTATTCTTTTTACTTCCTGACGGTTGACCAGGGACCGGGTAAAAGGGTAGGGACCGAACCCTCTACCACCCTGGCGGCTACCCACACAGCCGACAGGTTTAATGACTATGCCTTCCATGAACTTGATCAGGAAAACCTGACCAAGTCAGGTAAAATATGGTATGGTGAAACTTTCGACCTGAAAAACTCCTGGGAGCTGCCTGCTTTTAATTTTCCCAACATCGACGGAGATATTATGGTAAGAATGGATATTGATGTGGCAGCCCGTTCTACTTCCGACAGCAAGTTCAAGGTGATCGTTAACGGCGGCGAGGCCATTAATACTACGGTCCAGCCCATCTCACCGGCCTTTAATACGGATTATGCAATGACAGCCAGCGCTTCCCGTCAGTTTTACCTGAATAACCCGGCCGTTAATGTCAATGTTAACTACCTGCCTGTTGTCAGCGGATCAGTCGGATGGCTGAATTTTGTGGAGTTTAATGTTACCCGTTTGCTTTCGATGTCAGGTGACCAGATGGCTTTCAGGAATATCAACACGATGGGGACCGGAAATATCACTGAATTTACCCTTTCAAATGCAGGACCCGGAGTCACCATCTGGGAAGTGACCGATCCTGCAAATTATAAGGCCGTTGCTGCGACTGTTTCTGGTAATAACCTGGTATTCAGGCTCCCGACTGACAGCCTGAGGGAATTTATCGCCTTTAACGGAGGCACCTATTTTTCCATTACCGGCTGGACAAAAATTTCAAACCAGGATCTGCACCGCATCGGGAGCAACGATATGATCATCATCACCCATCCCAATTTTATTACCCAGGCCAATGAGCTTGCCGATATTCACCGTAATGAAGGACTATCGGTGCTGGTTGTAACCCCCGACCTGATTTACAATGAGTTTTCTTCCGGTTCGCAGGATATTACAGCGATCAGGGATTTTGTTAAGATGATCTATGACAGGGCTGACCCCGGCAAAGAACCCAAATACTTGTTGTTATTCGGGGATGGTTCTTACGATTATAAGAACCGTATGGAAAATAATACCAATTATATTCCTGCCTTCCAGTCGTATAATTCCTTACGGCCGACGGAATCGTGGGTAACAGATGATTATTACGGGCTGATGGACGCGGATGAGGGAAGTGATGCAGCGGGAACCCTTGACCTGGGAGTCGGACGCTTGCCGGTAAAATCAACAACTGAGGCCGATGAAGCCATTCACAAGATTAAAATCTACCTGGGACTTATTCCGCAAACTGCAGGAAGTAACTATTCAAACAGCATTCCCCGGCTGGGTGACTGGAGGAATATGGTGTGTTTTGTCGCGGATGATGAAGACAGCAATATGCATATTGACCAGGCAGAGGACCTTGCATCTTATGTTGATACGGCATACAGGGAATATGATATTGACAAGATCTATTTTGATTCCTATAAACAGGTCTCTACTCCCGGTGGCCAGCGCTACCCGGATGTTACGGATGCCATCAATAAAAGAGTGGGCAAAGGGGTGCTGATCATGAATTATACAGGGCATGGGGGAGAAACTGGATGGGCCCATGAAAGAGTGCTGGAGGTATCGGATATCAACGCCTGGAATAATGAATGGGATCTGCCTGTTTTCGTTACAGCCACCTGCGAGTTCAGCCGGTTTGATGACCCTGAAAGGAATTCTGCCGGCGAATGGGTATTACTGAATCCGACTGGCGGAGGGATTTCATTGTTTACAACGACAAGGCTTTCTTTTTCTTCTTCCAACGTTGCGTTCAACATGAACTTCTACCGTCATGTCTTTGAAAAGGTAAACGGCCACTATCTGAAAATGGGAGAAGTGATCATGATGGCGAAAACCCCTTCAAATCCCAATATAAAGAATTTTGTGCTGTTGGGCGACCCTGCCCTTGGGATCGTTTATCCCCAGTATAATGTGGCCACCTCAACCATCAACGGGAAACCGGTTACTACTGAACCGGATACCGTCAAGGCCTTCAGCAAGGTAACTGTAACCGGCTTTATTGAAGATGACAATGGCAACAAAATGACGGATTTCAACGGTATCCTTTATCCTACCGTTTATGATAAACCTGCGGAAATCAGTACCCTGGCCAATGACCCTGAAAGTATCGTCCGTACTTTTTATCTTCAGAAGAACGTCCTTTATAAAGGAAAGGTGAGCGTGATAAACGGCGATTTTACCTTCTCATTTATCGTCCCCAGGGATATTGCTTACAAATATGGTTTTGGAAAGATCAGCTATTATGCCCAGAACGGACTTACAGATGCTAATGGATACTATGAAAACCTGGTCATCGGCGGGTCCGAAAACAATTTTCTTCCCGATAACGAGGGCCCATCAGTCCGGTTATATATGAATGACACCAACTTCATTTTCGGCGGGATGACCGACCAAAGCCCGATCCTGCTGGGTTTCGTCACCGATAAGAACGGGATCAATACCGTAGGGAATGGCATCGGCCATGATATCGTGGCTGTCCTGGATGATAATACCGGGAAATCACTGGTACTGAACGATTACTATGAATCGGATCTGGATTCTTACCAAAGCGGAACGGTCAGGTTTCCATTCTCCGGTCTGAGCAATGGCCTCCATAACCTCCGGCTAAAAGTATGGGACATCTATAATAACTCTGCTGAAGCCTATACCGAATTCATGGTGGTTGAGAATGGCCAGATGGCATTGGATAACCTGCTTAATTATCCCAATCCTTTTAAAGATCATACCCAGTTTGTATTCAACCACAACCAGCCGGGAACGGAATTGAAAGTTGAGATCCGGATTTACTCGGTTACCGGTGCGCTCATGGTTACCCTTAACACGGTAATTATGACCGATGGATACAAGGCCGGACCTATATATTGGGATGGACGTGACCTGGACGGGAACCGGGTAGGAAAAGGCCTCTATGTTTACCGGCTCACCATCAGCAATGAAAAGGGTGAACATTTTCAAAAATCTTCCAAGCTTATCGTGTTAAAATAGAAACATGAAGCAATAGACATTATAATTTTTCGTTACCTTTGCACCACTTTTTTAAAACCAATAATTTTATAATGATTTCAGTTACAGGTAGATTTCGCTGGTTATCTTTTTGTATTGTCTTATTAACTGGCAATCAGTTGTTTGCACAGGGCACCCAAACCAGTTCAATACTTGGGAATAAGTTAAATACGATCACCACAGCAGTGCCTTTTTTAATGGTTGCACCCGATTCCCGGGCCGGGGCCATGGGTGATGCCGGTGTTTCTTCAACCCCGGACGCCAATTCCCAGCACTGGAATCCGGCCAAGTTCGCATTTATCGACAAGGATATGGGTTTTTCTGTTTCCTACAGCCCGTGGCTCAAAGCATTGGTAAATGATATCAACCTGGCTTACGTAACAGGGTACAAGAGAATTGATGAAATGTCAACAGTCTCAGCTTCACTGCTGTACTTCTCCCTGGGAGATATTACCTTCACCAATGATATTGGGGTTGAAACCGGTAATTACAGGCCTAACGAGTTTTCCATCGACGCAGCCTATTCCCGGAAATTTACCGATAACTTTTCAATGGCCGTCTCAGGCCGGTATATTTACTCCAATCTTACCCAGGGCCAGTATGTCAGCGGACAGGAAACCCATGCCGGTCAGTCGGTAGCTACCGACGTTGCCTTCTATTACCAGAAAACGGTAAAAATGAGAAACCGCCAGAAAGCTATTTATGCTTTTGGAGTGAATGTTTCAAACATCGGGGCAAAGATTTCTTATACTTCCAGTACCGAAAAGGATTTTATTCCCACTAACCTCAGGCTGGGCCCTTCGCTCACTATGGATCTTGATGATTACAACCGTATCTCCTTCATGCTCGACTTTAACAAGTTGCTTGTACCTTCTCCCCCTATTTATAAGCTCAACGACACCACCGGTCTCCCGGTAAGGGATCCCAACGGTGACCTGATCATCGCCAAGGGAAAAGATCCAAATGTCGGTATTGTAAAAGGAATGCTCCAGTCTTTCGGAGATGCTCCGGGCGGAACCGATGAAGAATTGAGGGAGATCAACTATTCCGTTGGGGTCGAGTACTGGTATGATAAACAGTTCGCAGTCAGGGGAGGTTACTTCCATGAAAACAAATACAAAGGAAACCGGAAGTTTTTCACCCTGGGTGCTGGTTTGAAATATAACGTTTTCGGTCTCGATTTCGCCTACCTTATCCCTGTCGAACAGCGTAACCCGCTTGAAAACACCATCCGCTTTTCGTTGTTGTTCGATATGGACGCCTTTAACAAGCAAAACGAAAAATAATGATCATCCGAACCGGGTTTGGGTTTGATGTTCATCGTTTGGAAGAAAATCACGATTTCTGGCTTGGAGGAATTAAAATTCCTCATTACAAAGGTGCCGTCGGACATTCCGATGCCGATACCCTGATCCATGCGGTTTGTGATGCATTGCTTGGTGCAGCCGGTCTTCGCGACATCGGGTTCCATTTTCCGGACACCTCAGATCATTTTAAAGGGATTGACAGTAAAATCTTGTTACAGGAGGTAACCCGAATGGTTGTTGAAAAAGGCTATTCCATTGGAAATGTTGATGTTACGGTGGTTCTTCAAAAACCGAAAATAGCCGTTTATATTCCGGTGATACAGCAATGCATGGCTGAAACCATGGGAATTGATACCGACCAGGTATCTATCAAGGCAAAAACATCAGAAAAACTGGGGTTTGAGGGTAGGGAAGAAGGGGTATCGGTTTATGCTATAGCCCTGATTCAAAAGAACTGAATCACTTCTTTTTTAAGGTATTCCGTTACTGCAGCCAGGGGTTGTTTCTCCAGTTTCAGGTAATTTTCAAAGATTTTCTGTGCCAGGTCCATTCCCGGGGCTTCCGGATGAACCTCTGAGGCAGAAGCATTGATCACCCTGATCAGTTCCTCTTTCCCGTTCTTAACCAGTTCCCAGCCTTTTATAGAGATATAGATCTGAAGGGAAAGATTATGTTCGTATTCTTCCCTGATCTGTTGAACCAGCAGCCGCTGCAATTGCCTGGCATCAAGATCAGGCGTGCTCACCCTCAGGATAAGGTTGACCGGAGTTATTCGCTCCACGAAAAGAACGATACGTTCGTATGCCTGCAACCGGATGGGGGTGATAACGGACTGGTTTTTTTCTTTCCACTCCTGTTGCCGGTTTTCCCGTTCATGGTCGAAAAAGAACTTAACCGTGATCACAGTGGCAGCACCCACTATCAGAGCAGGGAGGATATATTTCAGAATTTCAGTAAGATCTGTCATGGTGATTGCTTGTTATTACGGGTACAAATTTCCTATATTTTATGGTTTAAGCTGTTAATGTCTTCACAAATAATCTAAAATTCCTAATTTTGTGGGTCTATACAAAAACTCATCATCATGGACAACTTGAACGAACTTTCCGAATCTGAAACCCTGGCCATGACCCGCATCAGCCGGGAACTTACGGCCCAGGGACATAAAGTGATCAATTTAAGCATTGGCCAGCCCGACTTTAACACTCCGCAATATATTAAAGATGCTGCGGTTGAGGCTCTGCAGCAGAATTATACTTTCTATCCCCCGGTCCCCGGGTACGAAGACCTGAGAAAAGCCATTTGCCAGAAACTCATCAGGGATAACAATCTTGAATTCACTCCGGACCAGATCGTTGTGTCAACGGGTGCCAAGCAATCCCTGGCCAATATTTTCCTGGCCCTGGTGAACCCTGGTGATGAAGTGATACTCCCGGCTCCGTACTGGGTAAGTTATAAAGAGCTGGTGAAGCTGGCCGGTGGAAAGCTGGTTGCCCTGCCAACCACGGTTGATACCGACTTCAAAGTAAGCCCCGGACAGGTTGAGGCTGCTATCACCCCAAAAAGCAAGCTGTTTGTCTTTTCCAGCCCGTGCAATCCTTCCGGAACGGTATACAGCAAGGAAGAACTGCATGCCCTGGCCAGGGTATTTGCCCGTCATAAACAGGTTTTTGTTGTATCCGATGAAATTTACGAACTGATCAACTTTATCGGCAAACATGAAACCATTGCCCAATTCAAAGAGATTTCCGACAGGGTCATCCTGGTGAACGGCGTTTCCAAAGGATTTGCCATGACCGGGTGGAGGGTAGGCTATATGGCTGCTGCCCGCTTTATTGCCAAAGCCTGCGATAAGATCCAGGGACAGATAACTTCCGGCACCTGCAGTATTGCCCAGCGGGCTACCCTGAGGGCAGTCCTTCAGAATCCTGATTCGGACCAGGACATCAAAACAATGGTAACTGCTTTCCACGAAAGAAGGGATTATCTCCTGGAGTTGCTCAAAGAAGTGCCCGGAATGAAGACGAATAAGCCCGACGGAGCCTTTTACGTTTTCGCTGATTGTACAGCCTATTTCGGAAAGAAAAACGGCGACACCCTGATAAAAGATGGTAACGACCTGAGCTTCTATTTGTTATACACGGCCTATGTTGCCCTTGTAGCCGGAAACGCCTTTGGTGATCCCAACTGCATCAGGTTCTCCTATGCCATTTCAAAACCCCAGTTAAAGGAAGCGGTGGACAGGATCAAGGTTGCCCTCGATAAACTGAAGTAGTCCCCCATCCCGGCCATCATGACCATCACGATCATCCCGGCCTTACCGGTTGATCTTTATTTCCAGGCACAGCTCCTTTAATTGTTCATCCTTAATAGTAGAAGGAGAATCAATCATCATGTCGCGACCAGAGTTGTTCTTAGGGAAGGCAATAAAGTCGCGTATTGATTCCTGTCCGCCGAATAAGGCGCACCAGCGGTCAAAACCAAAAGCGATCCCCCCATGGGGTGGAGCCCCGAATTCGAAAGCGTTCATCAGGAACCCGAATTGTTTCTGAGCTTCTTCCTCAGAAAATCCAAGAATACCTAACATCTTGTTTTGCAGTGCTTTATTATGGATACGAATGGAGCCGCCTCCAATTTCCACTCCATTCATCACTAAGTCGTAGGCATTGGCTCTAACCTGACCGGGATCGGTGTCAAGCAGGGGAATATCTTCAGGTTTCGGAGATGTAAAAGGATGATGCATGGCATAGAAACGACTGGTTTCCTCATCCCATTCAAGCAACGGAAAATCAACCACCCACAACGGTTTAAAGTTATAAGGATCCCTGAACCCAAGCTGGTTCCCCATCTCAAGGCGAAGTTCGCACAGTGCCTTGCGTGTTTTGTGCTCCTTCCCTGCCAGGATCAGCATCAGGTCGCCTTCATGGGCGCCAAAACGGCCGGCTATGGTTTTCAGATCCTCAGGAGTGAAAAACTTGTCTACAGAAGATTTTAATACTCCGTCGTTACCATATTTAATATATACCAAACCGGCAGCACCGATCTGGGGCTTTCTGACAAAATCGGTCAGGGCATCCAGTTGTTTTCGTGAGTATTCATGGCAACCGGTAGCATTAAAGCCGACGACCAGCCCGGCTTCGTCAAAGACCTTAAACCCTTTACCACTGACCAGGTCGGTAAGTTCAGTGAATTCCATACCGAAACGAAGATCGGGCTTGTCGCTGCCATAGCGTTTCATGGCATCGGCATAGGTCATACGCGGAAAGTCCATGATATCAACATTTAAAACCGAGCGGAAAAGGTGCCTGGCCAAGCCTTCAAAAGTGTTTAAAATATCTTCCTGGGTCACAAACGACATCTCGCAGTCGATCTGGGTGAACTCAGGCTGGCGGTCAGCCCTCAGGTCTTCATCCCTGAAACAGCGGACAATCTGAAAATAGCGGTCAAACCCGGCAACCATCAGTATCTGTTTGAAGGTTTGCGGAGATTGGGGCAGGGCATAGAACTCACCCGGATTCATCCTGGAGGGGACAACAAAGTCGCGGGCACCTTCAGGGGTTGATTTGATCATGTAAGGAGTTTCAATTTCAAGAAACTTCTGTGTGTCAAGATAATTACGGGTTTCAAAAGCCATACGATGACGAAGCTCCATGTTTTCCTTCAATACCGTCCGGCGAAGGTCCAGATACCTGTATTTCATGCGGAGTTCATCACCCCCGTCAGTATTATTCTCTATGGTGAAAGGAGGAAGAACAGACTCATTCAATACCGTAAGCTTATCTACCATAATTTCAATATCTCCGGTAGGTAATTTGGCGTTTTTATTACTTCTTTCGGCTACTTTACCTTCAGCCGTGATAACCCATTCCCGCCCCAGTTTCCTGGCCTGTTCCCTCAGGGTCGCATCGGATTCCATATTAAAAACCAGTTGGGTAATGCCATAACGATCCCTCAGGTCAATGAAGGTCATACCACCCAGGTCACGGGAACGCTGGACCCAGCCGCTCAGTAACACCCTGGAACCCTGGTCTTCCAGTCGCAATTCTCCACAGTTGTGTGTTCTTAACATATTCTTAGAATTTGGACGGCAAAGGTAAAGAAATGATAATTGACAATTGATAATTGACAATTGACAATTTTAACAGCAGGGGATTTGGCTGGCTTCCGGCAGTGGCCAACGCTGGAATACAGTATTATAGCAGAATGAAACCCTTACAGGTTGAACTCGGCATGAAAGACGAGTTTGATCACATCGCTGGTGGAAACACCCATCAGGGAAGGCTTTTCTACCTTGTATTCAGTCATCAGCACACTAAAATTGCCTGTCAGGATCATGGTTTTTCCGTTCATTTCTTTTTGCACATCAAAACTCACTGGTTTGCTGATCCCGTGGAAAGTCAGGTTACCAAGTATCGTTATCTTGTTCCCTTCCGGTTTTAATGAGGTACTGGTAAAGGTCACGTTGGGATACCTGATGGCTTCAAGCACTTCGATCATGTGAGAATCACGGTTGGCATTCTGGCTGTCGAAGGAAGAAATTTTAATAGAAACAGCCACATTCTCAATGGTTTGGTTTGATTTATTATACAGTATGATGGCCTTAACTTCTTTGCTTGTCCCGTCCCAGTCGTGCATGGGATGGGTCATGGAGTATGTGACAAACGATTTTTTCACATCGGCCAGTATTTTAACGGATGGAACCGTACTGTTCTGGCTATGGAGAAGATTGGTTATCCCTAAAATAATCAACAACAGGAATTGTTTCGGAAAAGTCATATCAAAGATTAGTTAGAATTTTATTACCACCATGGCGGCTGCATAGGTGCCAAAAGCCGTAAAGGCAGCGGCCCGGTGCCATTTTCTCATGTCAGGATGGCCTTCCAGTTGTCCGGCCAGCACATTAGTGGCGATCATACTACTTAAGTGAATGATAGCCAGAATTTTATGAAGTTTGATGCTGCTGTATCCTTTTCGTTCGCTGACCATTCGGGGAGGAGCCAGAAGCGACAAACCTGCCGTCGTGAAGTAACCTATGTTTACGGCCATGGCCAGGTTTTCGTGAACACTTCTGAGGTTACCCCGATATCGTATTTTTCCATCCATTTCTTTATATAGCTGGCTTCCGACCACACCCTGGGCAATCATCCCCAGCAAGGTGGCAAAACCCAGGGTCTGGTGCGCTTTCAGCATATACCGGCGCAGTTTCAGTTCCCGGGCCCTGTTGTCAGGAGTAAGCTTAAAATAATCAAGGTTCCTCATCAGTCCTTTCTTTCCCCAAAAGATCGCTTGCGTAAACAGTATACGTTCAGGCAATAATTGTACCGTATCCTTGTCCATATTCAGTTCATCCAGCAGATTGAGACTGTTTTGCCGGGTGGTATCGGTCTGGGCATCCAAACAGAATGGCAACAAAACCAAGCTTGAAAATAAGATCAGGAAGAGCCTTTGAAATTGGTTTTTCATTTTAATTCATTGATATGGTGTATGTTAACGATTGAGCATCTTTTTTTTTATCTTGATTGCACCGGAAAACAAAGGTATATATTTGAGTTTTTAATTTAATTTTAACTTTCAGTTATTTTGAAGGCAATGAATTGGCCGGACTTTTTTACCCGGAGTATTTTTTCCCCTTCTTTACTGTTAGCTTTGCTGATCATTAATTATTGAAACCATTATGTCGAATATTGATAATCTTACCGGGAATGCTTCCGGGGCTGCTTCAGAAATGTACCGGTTAACTCAGGAACAGACTGATCACATTGTAAAGGCTGTTTATGAAGCGGGATTTAATCAGCGTGTTACCCTGGCACGAAAGGCGGTGGAAGAGACGGGAATCGGCCGTCTTGAGGATAAGATCCTGAAGAATGTGATTGCCACACGGTATGTTTACCAGGATATCCGGGATATGCAGACGGTAGGGATACTGAATGAAGATGAAGTCAACGGCATCATAGAGATCGCCCGCCCGATAGGGCCGATTTTTGCGGTCACACCCATCACCAACCCGACCAGTACCGTTCTTTTCAAGATCCTCATTGCCCTGAAGACCAGAAATCCCATCATCATCTATCCCCACGGGGCGGCCCGCAACTGTTCTGTCGAGGCGGCCAGGATCTGTTATGAAGCAGCACTTTCGGCAGGTGCCCCGGAGCATTGCATTCAGTGGTTGAAACGAGCTTCCAGGGAAGAGGTGATCGAACTGATGGGGCATAAAAGGATAGCCCTCGTCCTGGCAACCGGCTCGGTAAGCCTGGTCAGGGCAGCCTACAGCTCAGGAAACCCGGCCATCGGGGTTGGACCCGGTAATGTACCCGTATATATTGGCAAAACAGCCGATGTCCCTTTCACGGTTGATCAGATCCTTTATTCCAAGACTTTTGATTATGGAACCATCTGCGCCAGCGAACAGTCGGTCGTTGTGTCGAGATACAACGCCAAGGAGGTGATTGAAGAGTTTAAACGGCGCAAAGCCTGGTTCTTGAACGAAGAAGAAATAAAAAGGCTGGAAAGAATTGCTTTCAGCGTAACCAATAAGGTAATGAATGTTGAGGTGATCGGTAAACCGGCCTATGTTATTGCCCGAATGGCCGGGATCGAAGTACCTGAGGATACCACCGTGCTCATTGCCCCCCTGGGAGACAAAGTCGGGATTGAATCACCCTTAAGCCTGGAAATTCTGGCGCCTATCCTGGCCTTTTATGAGGTGAACAGTTTCCGGGAAGGTATAGAGATGTGCCGGAAAATTAACCATCATGGAGGGCTGGGTCACACCATCAGTATTTTCTCCAACGATCCGGTTAAAATCCGGTATTTCGCCGCTGAGCTTAATGCCGGGAGGGTACTGGTGAATACTCCCGCTTCCCAGGGTGCCCTGGGTGGGGGCTATAACAAACTTCAGCCCTCGCTTACCCTGGCTTGTGGTGCCGGAGGGAAAAATATAACCACCGACAACATCACTGCCCGTCATTTGATGAATATCCAGCGAATCGCCTTCAGACGGGAAAACCGTTGCATTATCTGTGACCTGGATCTCTATGAAAATGAATCACTTACAGCATCAGTTGTAGAGGAAAGATGCGAGGAAAGGTATAAATGCATGTGATCATGTGACCATTTGATCATGGAATCAAGGATCAGTAAGCCCTCTCTGACCGGCCTTCAATATAGTTGATGAAGGACCGGTTTACCACCATGTTACCGCCGGGAGTCGGGTAATCACCGGTGAAGTACCAGTCGCCCAGGTGATTGGGACAGGCGGCATGCAAGTCTTCGATTTTCTGAAAGACAATAAATACTTCAGAGTTTAAACCCCTGGGTGTCAACAATTCGGTGATCTTTTCCGAGATCTGTTCCGCCCGGAAAGGCTTGTAGATCGCTTTCACATGATTGACGGCTTCTTCTTTGGGTCGTTTTTCCTGTTCCTTACACTTCTTAAACACCTCATTGATAATATTTGTCTGGTTGGTTTGTTTCAGCAAGGCGATGGCCGCCTGGAAGGCAACAAAATCGCTGAGTTTTGCCATATCAATCCCATAACAGTCGGGGTATCTTATCTGAGGAGCTGAAGAAGCGACCACTATTTTCCTTGGTTCCAGCCGGCCCAGTATCCTGAGGATGCTTTGCTTCAGGGTGGTCCCTCTGACGATAGAGTCATCGAGCACTACCAGGTTATCGATTCCTTTCCTTATAGTTCCATAGGTAATATCATACACATGGGCAACCAGATCATCGCGCTGGAGGTCGGCGGTAATAAAGGTTCTCAGTGCATTGTCCTTAACAGCAACCTTTTCAAGGCGGGGTCTCAGCGACAGTATTTTATCCAGCTCCTCAGCTGTAGGTATATGGCCCAGGTTCATGATCTTTTCCCTTGCCATCTGGTTGCATAATACATCCAATTCTTCCGTCATCCCATAATAAGCCACTGATGCTGTATTGGGAATGTATGAGAACACCGTATTTTCCAGATCGTAATTCACCGTTTCGAGTATGGCCGGACAAAGAAAACGGCCCAGGTTCTTTCTTTCCTTATATACATCCTGGTCGGAACCCCTTGAAAAATATATCCTTTCAAAGGAACAGGACTTTTTTGTTCCGGGCTGGCTGATCTGATGTTCATCCATTGTACCTTCTCTTTTGATGATCAGGGCATGGCCGGGTTTAAGCTCGTGAATTGCATCCACAGGAACATTAAAAGTAGTCTGTATAGCCGGTCTTTCCGATGCCGCTACCACAATCTCATCATCCTGGTAATAAAAGGCAGGCCGGATCCCTGAAGGATCCCTGAAAATAAACGCATCCCCATGTCCCAGCATACCTGCAATGGCATATCCGCCATCCCATTGCCTGCTGGCATTAACCAGTATTTTCTTAACATCCAGATGTTTAGCAATAAGTTTAGAGATGTCCTTCTTTAGAAGTCCTTCCTTTTTAAACTCCTGGTAAAGGGTTTCGTTCTCTTCATCCAGTGAATGGCCTATCTTTTCAAGTATGGTTACCGTATCGGATGTTTCAACCGGGTATTGTCCCAGTTCGATAAGCCTCTCGAACAACTCATTCACGTTGGTCAGGTTAAAATTGCCTGCCAGTACCAGGTTACGGGTGATCCAGTTGTTTTCCCGCATCACCGGGTGAATATATTCGATGTTATACCGTCCGAAGGTGCCATATCTCAGGTGCCCCAGGTAG
>JAPLDE010000187.1 GCA_026391855.1 Bacteroidota bacterium
AATGTGCCAGCCAACCGGGCATATTCCCTGAGCACCCGGGGTGGAAATATATTGCATCACTTCATTCCACTGGTAAAGCCCTCCATAGATGGTGCAATTCGCAGTGTCGTTGTTATAGCAATATTTTTCAATTATATTGTTATTCACTTGATTTTCAGAGCCCTGAACCATTGTTCCTATATTCAGGTTTTCCTTCATCCAGCATTGCGATCCGATTTGTACAGTACCGTACGTTTGCCCGGCATAGGTAAAAGTTGGAATTCCGGGGCAGAATTGTACGGTAATATTTTCAAAAGAAATGATGACCGTATCCGAACTGATTGCATTACAGGCATTTCTGATAGTCCACACGAGTTTATAGATTTGCCCCCCCTGTCCGGTGAAAAGCGAAGCCGGGTCGTTTACGTTTTCAAAACTGCCGCTGATTCCACCGGCTATGGTCCAGGTTCCGGTTTGCCATACAGGAGGTGTATTGGCAGCAAGAATAGCAGTTGAACCTGTAAATATGGTTTGATCCAGTCCGGCCTGCGCGGTAGAAACAATAAAGCAACTGTCTTTAATACAGCGGATTGAGTAACCGGTTCCTTTGTTTTTGACACTATTGTTAAAACTCCCGGTATTGTACCTGAGAGCATAAATCCGGGCACTGTCGTTGCCATTTGCGGATGAACTCCAAAACCCATTGTTATTCAGCAGGTTGAAGTAATTTCCGTCGACATAACGGAAGCCGGCTCCCAGAGCAGTGAATTCGCTTTCATTTGTTGCCCCCGTATTTGGATCAGTCCAGTGACTAAAGCCGGTTTCCTTCAGTTTACCTCCGGCAACCAAAACTCCGCCAAGAAAGCTTGACAGGTTGCTCCACTCACTGTTACCGGGAACATGAAATCCCTGGGGGCAGATACCCTGGCTGCCAGGCAGTGTACTGTATTGCATCATTTCTTTCCACTGATATAGCCCTCCGTACATCGCACAATTGGCAGAATCGTTGTTATAACAGTATTTCTCAATGATGCTGTTATCCGATTGGTTTGCTGATCCGGGAATCATTGATCCGGTATTCAGGTTTTCCTTCAACCAGCATTGGTTTCCTACCTGGATTGTGTTATAAGTCTGATTATCAATGGTTAAAGCGGATAATCCGGGGCAGGGCTGGCCGAAAACGATATCGAAAGAAACCACAACAGTATCCCTGGTGGTAGGAAAACAGGAAGAAAGAATCGTCCAGACAAGCTTATAGGTTTGCCCGGGTTCACCGGTGAAACCAGAGACGGGATCATATATATCGGCCAAAGAGCCTCCATTTCCACCGGTGATGCTCCAGTATGCCTGTTGTCCTGTATTCGGAACATTGGCTGCCAGAAAAGTTGAGAAAGTTTGCAGGTATAACTGATCCGGGCCGGCATCAGCAGTGACCGGTTGCCCAAAACAGGTATCCTTCAGGCAACGCACGGAATACCCTTCAGTATTATTCCCGCCATAACGTGAAACACGGGTATCATTATAATAAAGAACCCAATGGTAGTGATTGGAGGCAGAAGACCCGGAGGAAGACCATAGGTAGCTGTTTCTGTAAATAAAGGCAAAGCCACCGTTATCCTCGCGGTGTCCGGCACCGAAAGAGCTAAGCCCGCTTTCATTGGAGCCCCCGGTATTAGGCGGATACCAATGGGTTAATCCTGTTTCCTTCAGTTTCCCGCCTGCGATTAAACTATTGTATCCCAGCGCATTGCAATTTACTAAAGGATCAAGAAAAGTAGCCATTGTGCACCACTCAGCATCCGAAGGAATATGCCAGCCATCAGGGCAAATGCCCTTTGATCCGGGTACAGAAGAATACTGCATCATTTCATTCCACTGGTAGAGCCCGCCATAGACGGCACAATTTGCATAATCATTGTTATAACAGTACTTTTCAACTATATTGTTATCCGATTGGTTTGCAGAATCCGGGATCATCGTTCCGATATTCAGATTTTCCCTCATCCAGCATTGCAGACCGATCTGTACGGTATTGTATGCATGATTGCTATATGTAACAGATGGCACAAAAGGACAGGGCTGTCCTGTAATATTGGCAAAGGTAATAACCACAGTATCACTGCTTTCGGCACCACAAGTATTACGGATCGTCCAGATAAGCATATAGACCTGTCCTCCCTGTCCAAAGAAAACGGAAGCAGGATTATGCTCATTTTCAAAAACACCGCCAAATCCGCCTGCCACCGTCCAGGTTCCGGTTTGCAGGGCAGGAGGAATATTCGCTGAAAGAACAGCAGAATCTCCCGAAAGAATTATCTGATCTGATCCTGCGCTTGCAGTTCCGATGGAAAAACAGTTCTTTACACACCGGACTGATAATCCGGTCTTCCTGTTTTTGGTTTTCTTGCTGATATTCAGGAAATTGAAAGAAAGACTCTGATACCATGAGCTATCCGTGTTAACCAAAGCTGAGCTCCAAAATCCTGCCTGGTTTAGAATATCTTCGAAATTTCCGTCTTCAGTGCGGTTTCCTGCTCCCAAAGCAGTGAAGGCACTTACATTAGAAGCCCCGGTGTTGGGTGGATTCCAATGACTTAAGCCTGTTTCCTTCAGTTTTCCGCCGGCAAGCTGTTCACCACCAAGATAGTTTATCAAAGTATTCCATTCATGATCAGCCGGCAGGTGAAAACCAGGCGGGCAGATGCCCTGACAATAAGGAACAGTGCCGTACTGCATCATCTCATCCCACTGATACAACCCGCCAAACACAGCGCATAGCGAAGTATCATTATTATAACAATACTTCTCAATGAAACCGTTATCCGTTTGATTTTCAGACCCTTGTATAAAGGTGCCGAAATTCAGGTTTTCCTTCATCCAGCACTGGTATCCAACCAGGAGGGTGTTATAGGATTGTCCGCCGAAATTGAATGTTGACAGCCCGGGACAGGGTTGGCCTGAAACGGTGGCAAAAGAAATGGTTAACGTATCGGTACTTATCAGAAAGCATGAATTGATAACTGTCCAGACCAGTTTATAAATCTGACCCGGGTAACCGGTGAAAGCAGAAACCGGGCTGTTTATATCTTCAAAAGAACCTCCGCTTCCGCTGGCAATGCTCCAGTATGCCTGTTCACCGGCCGGCGGGTCATTGGCAGTAAGGATTGTTGTATAAGCCTGCAGGTCTATCTGGTCCTGGCCGGCATCCGACTGGCCCGGCAGCAGAAAACAGGTATCTTTCACACAACGGACCGACATTCCATATGATAGATATTCATCGTAACGCCAAATGGCAGCCTGACTCCTGGTGAGTCTCCGGTGAAAACTGAAAGTGCCTGAATTCCATGAAGAAGTCCAAAAATTAGCGGAACTATTCAGCTCGATAAATCCGAGGGTACTGCTGCGTCTGCCTGATCCGTAAGCAGTAAATCCACTTTCATTGGTGGCACCCGTATTTGGTGATAACCAATGTGAAAAGCCGGCTTCTTTTAGTTTTCCTCCGGCATTTGTCCCAATCCAACTCAATCCGGCACAGGTTATTGAAGGATCAAGGAAAGTGGTCATACTGCACCATTCAGCATCTGTCGGAAGGTGCCATCCTTCAGGGCAGATACCCCTGACTCCCGGATCAGTGGCATATTGCATCATCTCATCCCATTGATAGAGGCCTCCGTAAACTGCACAATTTGCCGGATCGTTGTTATAACAATACTTCTCAATTACGGCATTATCTGATTGATTTCCAGACCCATTGATCATTGTTCCGATATTCAGGTTCTCTCTCATCCAGCATTGTAATCCGATTTGCACAGTGGAATAGGTTTGACCACTATAGGTAAACGAGGGGAGAAAAGGACAAGGCTGGCCGGTAATATTCTCAAAAGCGATCACTACCGTATCCTTACTCATGGTGTAGCATTCATTCCTTATCGTCCAGATGAGTTTATAGACCTGCCCTCCTAATCCAAAGAAGACCGATGAAGGATCATTGACATTTACAAGAGAACCGCCCATTCCGCCGGTGATGGTCCAGGAACCTGTCTCCCAGGCCTGAGGAACATTTGCAGAAAGAATCACAGAGTCGCTGTTCCCTGTCAGTAATATCTGATCCGGTCCGGCTAATGCAACAGTGACAGATGAACAGGTATCCTTTATGCATCTGACAGAAAACCCATTTTTTTTATTTTGTTCAGAATGAGAGAGATATGCAGCATCATATTGAAGTCTGTATAGCCAAGCACTGTCTGGACCTTTTCCCATCGTGCTCCAGAACCCTGTGAAATTCAGCATATTACCAAAACTTCCGCCGGAATTCCGGTTTCCTGCTCCAAGACCGGTAAAAATACTCTCATTGGTCGCCCCTGCGTTGGGAGAATTCCAGTGAGTAAACCCTGTTTCCTTCAGTTTACCTCCGGCAATTGAACTGTCTCCGAGAACAACCAACAGATTCTGCCATTCTGCCCCGACAGGAATATGCCAGCCGCCCGGGCAAATACCCTGTGCCCAGGGTTCACCGGAATACTGCATCATTTCATCCCACTGGTATAAGCCTCCATATACATCACAATTCAACGGGTCGTCATTGTAGCAGTATTTTTCAATGGTATTGTTATTGATCTGGTCAGACGTTCCGGCAATCATGTTTCCTATATTCAGGTTTTCCTTCATCCAGCAAAGAAACCCGATTTGAATGGTATTATAGGTCTGGCCACCATGTATAACTGTAGGCAATCCCGGACACGGTTGCCCGAAAACGACTGAAAATGAAACTGTTACAGTGTCCCTGCTGGCGGCATAACATGGATTGATGATCGTCCATACCAGTTTGAAGGTACGACCCGGATAACCGGTGAACGTTGAGACCGGACCATTAGGGTTTGTGAGAATTCCCCCGATACCGCTGATGATAGTCCAGGATGCCTGTTCACCGGCAAGAGGAGCATTGGCCGCCAGGGGGGTGGAGTAAGTCAGGAGATTTAACTGATCCGGCCCCGCATCAGACTGGTTTGGGGGAAGGCTGCAGGTGTCTTTCAGACAACGGACCGATCTGCCATTTGTTTTATACATATCAGTGGCGTAAATCTCCGTATTATCATGATTCAGAATGAATTCCGGCGAACTGGCAGCAATTGTTTCCGATGAACTCCAGAAAAGGGCAAGGTCCTTATAATAAATAAAATAATTACCGGGGTATTGACCTCCTGCTCCCAATGCGGTGAACCCGCTCAGGTTTGTCGCTCCGGTATTGGGTGTAAGCCAGTGAGTCAGGCCGGTTTCTTTCATTTTTCCTCCGGCAATCGCACCACCACCAAGATAATTGATCAGGGTTTCCCATTCTTCAAAAGCCGGAACATGAAAACCCGGCGGACAAATACCCTGTACGATGGGCGGAGAGATGTACTGCATCATTTCATCCCATTGATAAAGCCCGCCATATATGGTACAATTGGCAGTATCATTGTCGATACAATACTTCTCAATGATCTGGTTATTTAATTGCTCTTCGGATCCCGGGATCATTGATCCGATATTCAGGTTTTCCTTTATCCAGCATTGTGTTCCTATTTGAATGGCATGATAAACCTGGCTCCCATAATTAAATGGCTGAATACCGGGACATTGTGAATTCAGGTAAAAAGGAAAAGTATAGCTGGTATTCGCTTGCGGAGCAGTCAGAATGGTTGAAAACATGCCGTTGAACCAGGCTGTTAAACGAAGACTGTCACCCAGGTCGTAAGCAAAAGGCAGTAAGATCTTTGGGGTTTTTACTGTCAAATCTTTCCCTTCACCTGCATAATTCAGTTCATTATTCCCCCGGATCCTTCCGGAATAAATGATTTTAACTGAGCTTACACTGGATTGCCATGTGGCTGAAACGATGAAAACCCCTTGTCTTTCAGGAGAATAACTGAACAGATGATTCCCTCTTTTCAAATTACAGGAATTCCTCTGTAACATTCTGCCTGCAACATCAAAAATGGAAAGAGCCACCATTCCTTCAGAAGGTATAAAAACATCAACAATTGCCTGATTTTCAACGGGATTAGCGCTAATCAAATGAAGAGAAAAATCACCGGTTTTTCCACTAACAATAGGCGATATTCCCACATACCCCAGAACCAACACAGTATCAGGCCAGTACAGCATTGTATCCCCCGGTTGCTCCAGATCTGTTATTCTGACACTGTCGAGGTTGACATGATTTCCATTATATAATGCAGTGAATTTCAGCTGGATAACCTGGGCATATGTGAGAAGGGAGCTTAATAAAAACATTAAGCCGACAATGATCTTTTTCATGAAAATATCTTATAAAATCGACGCAAGATAAATTTTTTAAATTAATAAACCCGCCCAACCTGGTTTTATATACAGGTTTCTGCATTGTTTATAACTTATTTTCCAAAATAGATGAGATATTTTTATCCTTTTGCAATTAACTTATACTACACTTTCCTCTGCCTGCTACTCTCCATTTTTGGCGTTTCCTTCAACCAAAGTCAGTATTATCAACATGTCCGGGAATACTATCATTCATTCTCACGAATACATCCCGCAGCAACATTGTTTGTGTTCTGAAATGCATTATTCTGTAGAGAGAGAGAGAGAGAGAGAGAGAGAGAATCAGGTCACCATCCGATAAGGACAATCCCCCGATCCAGTTTTTTACACCCGGCTGAAAACAACATTTTCTTCCAATCCTGATTGGTTTTCAGCCTCTATGGCTTAAAATATTTATTATCAATCATTTACAAACAACCGATTGTTTAAACAAACTTACTTTTTTATGAAAACAAAAATT
Source organism: Bacteroidota bacterium (assembly GCA_026391855.1). Classification (GTDB taxonomy): domain Bacteria; phylum Bacteroidota; class Bacteroidia; order Bacteroidales; family CAIXZF01; genus JAKLIX01. Next base: position 6,782 of record JAPLDE010000187.1, read on the forward strand.
AAACTTGTTCTTTTCTTGTTATTTTTGATAGGTTCATCCTATCAGTCAATGGCAACTACCTGGTACGTCAGAACTGATCCATTTTTTAACCCAAGTGATAATAACCCAGGTACCAGCTTTGGACCAAATCAAGCCTGGCGACATATATATGCTGCAGTTAACAATCCAAATGTCACCTATGGAGACATTATTTTAGTTGCCAATGATGGTATTTATTCGGAAAACATCACTTGGCCGTCTTTGGATGGAATAACTTTACAAGGGGTTGATATTATGGGTAGTGGTGCTAATCCAATTATTGACGGAAATCAACTTGGAAGTGTTATTAATATTACTTCTTATGGAATGACTATTACCAATGCAACAGTAATTGACGGATTTGATATTACAAATGGGTTATCTGTTTTAGGAGGTGCAACAAACGGAAACGGAGGAGGTATCTATATGGCAGGTCTGGTAGCACCAACATTGGTAAACCTTAATATCAAATCAAATGAATGCCGGCTTTACGGAGGAGGTATTTACTATCACCCTGCTATATTTTACACTCAAGGTGTATGTAATTCCTGGGGACCCTCTTACCTGACCTGTAAAATGATTAATGTTGTTGTTAAGAATAATTATGCCCTGAACATTCTTAACCCGGTTTGTTCAGGTGGTGGTATCTATATTGAAGGAGATATACAAAATGCTGTTGTTACATGCCCGGAAATTAATACTGAATTCAATATCATGTACATGGATGGTGTATACATATTTAGAAACCGTTGTGATCTGAACGGTGGTGGTATTTGTATTATCCACGCGAAGATAAGTCTCAACAACGTTAAGATAAATGATGTTAACTCGGCGGGCAATAATGGTGGAGGGTTATATTCAAGTTTCTCCGTGACGGAACTGGCGGATGTTGAGATAAAGAATAATGAAACAGCCCTTGATGGTGGAGGAGCATACTTAACCGGGGGCTTAAATGCTTTCGGCTCACCCTGCCATGATTGTGTTTTTTTCCCTGGGATAGAACACCACTGGATTAACGTTGACATATCAGGTAATCATGCTAGTCGTAATGGTGGCGGTTTGTATGTTGATGGAGTTAATTTATTATCAAAAGACAAATACCTGGATCTGATATACCGGGGATCTTTTATTTGCCAAAATTCTGCTGATAATAACGGTGGGGGTATATATGTGTATTCAGCCGCAAGTCTTTATCTCACAGATTTGACAATTATTGGAAATAATGCTATAACGGGAGATGGTGGTGCAATTTACAATTATTGTGAATATAACCCGAATACCGGCGATGGCTGGACTCCTGAACATTACTTTGAACAATTGCTCATCATTCAAAATCAAGCTGCCGGACTTGGTGGTGGCATTTATACCAGACAGACCTTTTATTGCATAAACTCTACTATTTCAGATAATTACGGTGCAACAAACGGTGGAGCAGTTGCCTGCCTTTCTTACAATACACCAACTCTTCCACCTGCAATAAGGCCGGTTTTTTATAATTCGATACTTTGGAGAAATACTTATTATAATGGAATTATGACAACTCCTAACCAAGTATATTTGGATGACAATACCTGTGATCCACAATTTGCCTATTGTGACATAGAAGGGTTTTCAGTATTATCTCCACCTCATGATTTTAGAGGAAATGGAAATTTAAACTGGGTTGACTATGGGTGGAACCCAGCTGCCCCAGCCATTCTGGATAGTTATCCCTTTACTATACCCTTTGTTGATTATCACATACCAAATAACTCTCCATGTAAGGATGCCGGAAATACATTTCTAAATCAATGTCTGGGATGGCCTGGGTTCTGTTCATTTACTCCATTCCCATGGTTATATGATCTGGATTGGAATTCAAGAGTATGTCAAACAAGCATTGATATGGGTGTTTATGAAGTTTGCGTTAAAAGTGAACCCATTGGGTCTGTTTCAAATAATTCTGTTTCAGGACTTTATAATGTCAGCATCCAACCAAACCCCTGGCAAACCGGTGAAGTGTTGGAAATGACAATTTTTTCACTTGAGAATTCATTGTTATCGATTTCAATTATTGATAATTTAGGCAGAACTTTTAATGTAAATCAGGTGGAGATTAAAGGAGAACAAAAAGTTTTATATGCTGAAACTACAAATTCATTAATGCCGGGATTATACATAATGCATTTTACTTTCCAGGATGAAAAGGGTAAAACCAGTTATATTGATAAAAAAATCATCAAAATCTGATTCTAAAAGCAATAAACTATAACAGGAAAAGAAGTTGTAACCGGCAACTTCTTTTCGCCTAATGTCTGTTATTATCTTAATAATCAATTATTTATGAAGAATATAGTTGTTTTAATGGTTTGCACTTTTACTGCTTTTACCTGCATGGCCCAATGGGTTTTGCAACATATTGGTTATGAACAACCTAATATCGGAACTTCATACATAGAGGTTCTGAATGAAAATGATTTATGGTCAACTTCCTTTGATGCGATGGGAGCTAACCAAACCCAGTACTATTCAAGATCCAATGATGGGGGTAATACCTGGAACCCTGGTTTTATACTTGGATATACAAGTTATCAAATAGATATGATCAGTGCGATCAATTATTCCACTGCCTGGGTACTCTTACTAAATCAATCTTCAAATGATGAGCTTGCACTTAAGACTACTAATGGTGGATTAAACTGGCTGCCTCAATATCCTTGTGTAATGGGTTCTAACCATCCGGTTGACATTCATTTTTGGAATGAAAATGAAGGGGTTTGTTTTGGTAAAGCGCTGGGAAGTTTTGAAATCTACACAACCACTGATGGTGGTCAAAACTGGACTGTGGTTGATAATACTAATCTTCCCACTCCCTTAAGTAATGAAAGAATAGCTGCTGACTCTCACTCCGTTTTTGATAATATCATTTGGGTTACAACCTGGACTGGAATAAAATGCAGGGTATTAAAGTCGATAGATAAAGGATTAACCTGGAGTGTTTCCTCCCTGCCATTTTCACCCACTTCAGGAAATTCCTTCGTACGTTTTCTAAATTCAAATCATGGTTTTGCAAGAAGCATGAGTCAGGAATATGCCGAAACCCAAAATGGAGGTTTCTCCTGGACGTTACTTAATCCAATAGGTTCTATACTTCATGGTGGTATGTTTTATTGGGTTCCTGGTTCTTTTAACACATTAACCGTAGCTTTAGATGGATGCTCCTATAGTTTCGATGGTGGTCATACTTGGTCTGCATTTGACACTTTACAAAACAAACAATGTTATTCAACTGCATGGTTAGATAATTCGCATGGGTGGGTTGGGGCTACGACGGAGCTTCCAACACCGGCATATACCGGTATCTGGAAATTTACAGGAACTTTAAATGCCATTTTAGAGATGGACCCGGGGCAGGGAGGAGTCACTTTCTATCCAAATCCGTGTAAAGGTCTGGTAAACATGGTATTAGTAGGGTTTTTGGGAGAAGATGTTGTATTGGATATTTTTAACCTTCAGGGTCAGAAAGTGTATACAGCGGAATTTCATCAAACGCTGATACAATCGGATCGGAAAATTGACCTGTCGTTCCTGAAATCAGGCACTTACGTGGTTTCTGTAAGGAGTGGGAAGAAGTGCCTTGTGAAGAAGATTGTGGTGGAGTAGGCAGTGGGCAGTCGGCAGTCGGCAGTTGGCAGTGGGCAGTCGTAGGGACACGATACATCGTGTCCTATTGTTCACGTTACCAGGCAGTGGGCAGTCGGCAGT
>JAPLDE010000169.1 GCA_026391855.1 Bacteroidota bacterium
CAGTAGACGACTATTCACTGTTTGCCCTCAGGGATATTACTTTTTCTGTCAGCCAGGGAGAAACATTCGGAATTATTGGTAAAAACGGCGCCGGTAAAACTACTTTGCTGAAAATTCTTTCCAGAGTTACAGGCCCGAGTCTTGGTGAGGTCAGAATGAAAGGACGGGTGGCCAGCCTGTTGGAGGTTGGAACAGGATTTCACCCGGATCTTACAGGCAGGGAAAATATTTTCCTTAACGGTATGATTTTGGGCATGTCAAGAAAAGAGGTCAGGTCAAAACTCGATGAGATCATCGATTTTTCAGGGGTGGAGAAATTTATCGATACTCCTGTAAAAAGATACTCTTCAGGAATGAGCGTTCGCCTCGCCTTTTCAGTGGCGGCTCACCTGGAGGCCGAGATACTGCTGATGGATGAAGTGCTGGCCGTTGGTGATGCCGAGTTCCAGAAAAAATGCCACGGAAAAATGGATGCTGTCTCACAACAAGGCCGTACTATCCTTTTTGTCAGCCATAACCTGGGCGCTGTAGCTTCTCTTTGCCGGAAAACCCTCCTGCTTGATAAGGGCCGGAATGTTTTTTGCGATGAAACATCCCGGGTTATCGACCGATACCTTGAAGGTGATAACCAACATGCCGGATGCTGGACCCGGCCGGGGTCAACCGCAAAAAATTGCTTCACTGAAATCAGGATTTTGAATACTCAAAATGAGGTGATGACTCATTTCGACTTTTCAGAGAAACCTGTACTTGAACTAACGTTGAATATTATTCAACCAGTAAAAGGTGCCGTGATTGGGTTTGCCCTGGAAAATAAATACAAAAACCGGATCTTTACCAATGAATATCCGCTCTCCGACTTTATTAATGCTCCCGGGTCTGTCACCATCAATATTTCCATACCGGCCAGGGTGTTGGCACCCGGCAGATATGGAATCCTCCTCGCTCTCCATATCCCTAATCAGCAGTTGATTGATCAGGTTGAAGATGTGTTGTATTTCCAGGTCTCTGATAAAAATTCCGAACTATACAGGTATCATTCAGTGGAAACGGGAAATGTTATTATCCAATGTGAATGGAACTCAAAAACCAATTAGTTAATTTAAGGATGATATTCAAAAAGCTGATATTGAAAGGATTGCGTTCCCTGGGTTATGATATTGTTCCGCTTAAGAAAAAACAAAAGCCTGAAGGGGACGACTTTATCTTCCCTTTTGGGAAATATTCTCTTATCTGTCCGGCAGGTCATGATTTCCCCTCCAATTTCTCCTTCTTCCCGCTTTACCAGAGAAACCTCCAACGCCTGGCAGAATTCCTGGCTGCCAATACGGTGGACTTTTCAATGATAGATGTGGGAGCAAATATCGGGGATACCGCTTTATTAGTCAATCAGAACAAAACCATCCCGGTGCTTTGCGTGGAAGGGGATGACAAGTTCATGCCTTTCCTGGAAAGAAATGCTCAGCAACAGCCCGGGATATCAATCTGCAAATCTTACCTGAATGACGGCAATGCCTCCGTTGGTTCGTATGAGAAACAATATCAGGGAGGTACAATGCATCTGAATAAAAAGGAAACAGATCCAGAATTCTTCTTTTCAACTCTCGATAAAGTATTGGAAAACAATAAGTTGTTTCAAAAGGCGAGATTATTGAAAATTGATACCGACGGACATGACGTGGAGGTGCTGAAAGGGGCTGCCGATTACATGGCCCTTACAAAACCGGTTCTTTTTTTCGAATATGACAGGGAGTACCTTGAGAATAACGGTACCGACGGGCCTGAAGCCTTGCAATGGCTTGCCACACTGGGCTACGACAGGGCCTTGTTTTATGATAATTATGGGATGTTGCTCACAATGGTCTCACTGAATGAACAAGATATCATTCGCCTGTTACATAACTATATCCAGAAAAAGTATTCCGCCTTCCCTTATTATGATATTTGTTTGTTTCATAAAAGGGATGAGGGTTTAGGTAAAGAATTCCTTCAACTGGAACAAGGTTTTTATTCTCAACTGGGCACATCATCTTCGGTCTCTGGTTTAACTACCGTTTAATGAAAGCATACGGCGCCAAATGGCATAGCACCTTCAGCCCTTCCATCAGGGATTTCCTGATAGAGCCATTGAAGGAATGGCTCACCGTTGATTTTATTCCCTGGGATGCCTCAGATGATTTTCCGGTTGAAATGAATGACCCGGCTATATATTGTCAGTTTCTTCCACCCCCTAAGATATTATTGGATAATAACAGGAAAGCCACCTGGATCCCGATGTGGGACAGTGTTTATATGAGAAAACCCGAATGGTGGGCACAGATCCCGGGGCATATCCGGGTGGTTGCCTTCTCCGGCCAGGTCGAAACGATGGCCAGACAAAGCGGACATGTAGTACTCAGACTGAAATTCTTTAAGGATCCCGGATTGTTTGTACCGGCCGACTGGTCCAAACCGATGTGCCTCTTTTACTGGAACCGGACCAACCTGGTAAGTACCGCTTTTCTGAAAAAGATGTGTAAAGCCCTCTCTGTCAAAAAGCTCATCCTCATCAACCGTCCTGATCCCGGATTTTCTGCCTTCAACACCCGGGAAATTGAATTCCTGAACAGGCAGGTCAGGGTGGATTGCATCTCCGATTTTCTGGATACTTCAACCTTGTTCTCTTTGTTGTCTTCCGCTCATTTTTATCTTGCTCCCAGGAGATATGAAGGGATAGGGATGGCTTTTATTGAAGCCATGTGCTCCGGGCTTTGTGTGCTGGCCGCAAATGAAGCCACAATGAACGAATACATTGAAGATCAGCAGAATGGAATACTGTTGAACAGCGAAGCATTTCACCCTGCACTGAACCGGAGAATCGTCAATAAATGGAGAAGATTGGTTGATCTGCCTGTATTCGACCTGCCTGAAAATTTACCATCGCTCACTTATAATCAACCCTGGAATGATTTGAAAAATATTGATTTTCAGATCATTGGCCGGAATGCTGTCCAATCTATGAAGGCAGGTTATAACACCTGGAAGGAGCAAAAAAAAGAATTTTATGAATTTCTGACAAACTGGTAACATGATGATGGATGGTTTGCTGAAATATCTTCCGAAGATGCCTGAACAGAAAGCAGGCTGGCCCTGGAATACCCAGACCGATCCGGCAATCTTTGACCGGGAACCTCACTGGCCAACCATAACCATCGTAACCCCCTCCCTTAACCAGGGCGAATTTCTCGAAGAAACAATAAGATCGGTCTTACTGCAAAACTATCCCTCTATAGAGTATTATGTGATTGACGGAGGGAGCACCGATAATACTCCTGAAATAATAAATAAATATAAAGACCATATCACATGGACGATCAGCGAGCCCGACCAGGGTCAGAGTGAAGCCATCAATAAAGGCCTACGAAAAGCCAACGGCCTGATGTTTAACTGGTTAAACTCGGATGACATCCTGGCACCGGATGCCCTCTTTCATATTGCCTCTGCCTTTATAAAAACTGATCCCCTGGTAATCTGCGGACAAACAATTTTATACGACCAGGAAACCGGGAAGGAAACCGTTCCTTTTGTGATGGGTGTGAACAAAACCCCTGAAGAAACCTTTGCCTATCCGCTGATAAACCAGCCGGGTACTTTTTTTAATGTGGAGGTATTACAAAAGATCGGAGGGATTAACGAATCCCTTCATTATATCATGGATGTCGAATTCTGGCGACGCTTCCTGGCTTTTTACGGTGTAGGGAGGATCCACCGCATGAAGGAACTGGTAAGCTATTTCCGTTACCATAGCGCCTCCAAATCAACAACTAACCTGCCCAATTTCAGTAAGGAACTCGCTTCTCTTGACCTTTATCTGGCTCAACAACTGAAATATCCTGAATTTTATATTGATTGGATCCGGTCCCGCACAGATCAGGCAGTTCAGTATTTGCCCTCAGCCTGGGATTTCCCGGCTCTTGACCAGAAACGGTTAAAGTCAATGCAAATCCGTGACTATCTTATCGAATTATATAACCAGGGAAAACGACAGGTTTGTAAAGCATATCTAAAAAAATATCCCGGGTACAACATCCCCCTGAACGACCGGCGATTTCTGAAGCTCTACCTGAAAGTGATGATCTTGCCTGAAAAACTGGAAATCTTTCTCCGTAAAATGTTTAACCTGTTAATACCCTGACCATGCCGCTTATCAGTATTGTCATTCCCTGTTTCAACTATGGCGCCTATTTGCTGGAGACGATAAAAAGTATTGATGATCAGACATTCCGCGATTTTGAGGTGATCGTTGTGGATGATGGTTCAAAGGAGGAATACACACGGTCTGTATTGAAAAAGCTTGAATCCCGCGAAATAAGGGTCATTTACCAGGGCAATTCCGGACCTGCAGCTGCCAGGAATAACGGCATCCAACATTCCTCAGGCAAATATGTGCTGACCCTCGATGCCGATGATACCCTTGAACCGGAATTTCTGCAGAAAACGCTGGCCCTCTTTGATACCGGGTCTGACATCATCGGGGCATCCTCCTTTGTCCGTCAGTTTGGTGCCAACACAGGAATCATCCGTTGTAAAGGAGGAACAGTGGCGGGCTTTGTGGGCGATTGCCCCGTGGTCGCAGCGCTATTCCTGAAATCCCGTTGGCAGGAAATCGATGGGTATGATGAAACAATGAGATTGGGCTATGAAGACTGGGAATTCTGGATCAGGTTCCTGGCCCCTGCTGGCAGAATTGCGATCGTCTCCGAACCATTGCTCAACTATAGGGTAAAACCCGGATCAAGGGTCGACCAAAGTAAATCAAACCGGGTGCAGATCATGGAGTACATGCTATATAAAAACAGGGAAATATATACCAAATACGCCGTTGAGGCTATACTGGGCTGCGAAAAATACCTGGATGCCATCGAAAAAAAATACAAGGCTGAAATTAATAGGATCTATCAATGCCCGACTTTCAGGACCGGTTCGGTTGTCCTGTCCCCTTTCAGATTCCTGAAAAACATGATGACAAAAACACCGGGGTAATGCATTGATTTTGAATGTTTATAGCTTGCTAAAATAAAACCGCTACCATGTACAAAATCCTTTTCCTGACCCATGGCTCTGAAACAGGCTCTGAATATACGCTTTTCAACCTGATCAATTACCTGGATAAGGATGTGTTTGAGATCACCCTGCTGACAAGATATGACGAGTTTTGTAAAGCGCATACGGTGAATGCCCATTATGCATACCATGAAGCTGAAATCCTGTCAGGCCGTACGCTGATAGATAAGTTCAGGGACAAACTCACAAAACCCAATGATGAATACTATCCTTTCAGACGCTACTTCGACCAAATCCTTCAAAGACATCAGCCTGATCTGATCTACA
>JAPLDE010000185.1 GCA_026391855.1 Bacteroidota bacterium
ATCCGCTCAAAGATTTAATAAAGCTACTTTTGAATTGGCGAAATTGTTAAATGAAACTGAAACACAATTTCCAGGAACTCAGTTAACAATGATTTTTAAAATTTCCGCTCGTTCTGACTGCGTGGAGTAAGGAGTTCTGATATTGGTACACTGGTATACCGGATAACTGGTAACCTGGATTTACTTTTCCTCAAAGAAAGTGATCTGTATCCTTCTTTCTTTGGCGGCGGCCGGGTTGTAAATCGAATTCCGCCTGTCCTCAGGGTTATTGCTGACCTCTTTGTCGGCCTGTTCCGATCCGTAGGGTTCCTCCCTGAAGCTCAGGGTGGCTCCGTTGTAAGCGATACCGATCATATACGGCCGTAAAGCACCGTCTCCGTATTCCCTGAAATAGTTGATCAGGCTGACAATCCGTCGCTTCGACAGTCTTTTGTTGTATTCTGGCGTGTTCAGCGGGCTGGAGAAGCCTTTGATCGTGATGGAGATCTTATGGCCCTGCCTGAGATCCTGCAGCAACAGGTTGCTGAGTTCATCAAGCTGTTGCAATGCTTTAATTACGTAATCTTCGAAGAAATCATTGATCTCCTTTTCCGCCCTGCTCCTGGCTTCTCCTTCAAGTCCATTACAATATTCCTTAATATACTCATCTTTCTGAAGGTAATAATCGGCAACCATAGTATTATAGTCGAGTTCCGTCGTTTCTTTTTTAGAGCCGGGATCCGGTTCATCATTGGCAAAGAAGAGGGTTAATGGAAGGATGTTCCGGATGTCATCGGAGATTAAGTGGGTCTCTCTTTTTGTTTTTTCCAGGGAGAAAGTCTTTTTAGAAGGAGTTTTCAGGTATTGGTAAATGTCATTACAACAGGTCTGACTCTTGATGAAATATGATCCTTCCCGGTTGGAGGTCAGATAACCATTTGTATCATTCTCATTTACAGTGAAATAGAGGTCGTTATAGGGTGTGTTTAGCGGAAACCCCACATTAACCGGCAAAGTCCACTCATTTAAAGTTCCTTTCGAACTGAAGATGTCGAATCCCCCGAATCCTTTATGCCAGTCGGAGCTGAAGAATAGGGTCCCGAATTTATTGTCATAGAAGGGAGTGATCTCATCCCCCGGGGTATTGACAGGAGGGCCCAGGTTGGAAGGATCGAAAACCTTGCCTTTTTTAACCACTGCATACCAGATGTCTTTCCCCCCCTGTCCGCCCGGCCGGTCGGAAACAAAATACAGGATATCTTCTTTCCCGCCATGGGCTATAGTCGGTTGAGTAGAGGTATACCCCGGTATATTTATCTTATTACTGAGGATTACCGGTTGCTGCCACTTCCCGTTTCTGAATTTAACACTATAGATAACGCATTGAAGGTCAGGCCTTCTCTCGTCCTGGCAACGGGTAAAGAAAAATTGCTGGTGGTCGGAGGTGAAACAGATATTCGCATTATGAATGCCTTTTTCATTCACCCTGGCCGGCAATGCCTGCGGAAGGGATAAGCCGGCCGGGGTCATCCTCGACTGGTAGAGTTTGGTTATGTAATATCCTGGTTGCAGGGAGTCATAGGGGATATCGGCTTCAAACCTCAGCGATGAAAAGAAAACGACACTGTCGCTCATCTGCACGGCACCAAAATCGGAATAGGGTGTGTTGATCTCCTTCCCCAGGTGATTGATCCTGACTTTCAGGGTATCCCTGATGGCCTGATCAGCCCATTGGCAGGCTTCCGTTTCCAGTTTCGACCTTGTTACCAGTAGCTCTTTTTCATCATGGTTGTTCAATAGGAAATGCCGGAAATGCTCTCCAGCTCTTACATATTCACCCTGGTTCTTCAGGGTCATCCCAAGCCAGAACTCAGCTTCAGGGAATTTCTTTTTGTCATCATGCCGCATCAGATATTCGTACCATCTGGCAGATTCTTCATAATTATAAAACAGGCGGCAGGATTCGGCATAACCTGAAACAACCTTTAACCGCAGGGAATCAATTCGGATCGCCTGCCGGTAGTATTGGGAGGCACTGTAATAATCTCCTTCCGAAAAAAGTTCATCACCTTTGAATATAAGGTCGGAAATGGTCTGCGCCCGTCCTTCATACCCGTGAAAGACCAACTCCAGCAAAAATAAAAGAAGAATATGCTGTAATAAACGCTTATCCCGGATTGCTATCATTAAAACGTAGGACAGGTAACATCTCTCTTTGTATAACCTTGCGGCTTTTGAAAAGTGTACTGCATTGACACTTCAAATCCGCCACGAAGATAGGATGCTTTCCTTAATCCGGAATAATTAACATCGTAACTGAGCCCAATGTTCAGGTATTCGTATTCTAGACCTGCCACAATGATAGCCGCATCACCCCAACGGGTGTACAGACCCGTGTATAAGGCAGTGGTAACCCCGGGGACCGACAGCCTGTTGTTCTTCGCCAGCATCCCGATCTCCACCTCACTCTGCTTAACTTGTTGATTTACCAGGAATCCCGGGACCAGGGTCCATTCATTCCTCATTGGATAGGTCATCGAACCCTGGACCGACCACCTGATATTGACCGGTGTGGTCTGCTGATCCAACAGGCTCTGGTTCGGTCTGTTTAAATGGAATACGCTGAAGCCCAATGAATAACCTTTGCTATTACGTTTTATCATCGACCATATTACACCTGCCGATACGCTGAGATAATCCATCACCCTGATCCCAAAATCTTCTCCTGAATTAATACCCGGATCATATTTGTTACCGTCAAACTGGTCAGGAAATCGAAGCCGTTCATAATCAACACTTTTCTGTGTAGGTGAAAGCTGGAAGCCAAAACCCAGGTAGTGATTGACACGACGACTCATGGAAAGGAAATATGATGCCGAGAGAGAAGCCTGGGTAATGCCGAAATTGCCGTCACCGGCTTTATCACGCAAAATGAATATCCCGGCCCCGGCATAATTTTTCTTGTGGATCTTTTTCAGGGGGAAATCAATACCTGCCAAAAACGATTGAAAGGGAGTAGTTACCGAATTCCATTGATTCCTGTATTGGAGGCCCAGGCGGTATCCTCCTGTGAAAAAGCCTGTCTGGGCCGGGTTTGTATACACCGGTGCCAGCATATATTGTGAAAAATGCGGATCCTGGGCTACAACTCCCTGTTGAATAGAAAGATATCCTAAAAGTAATGTAGTCAATATGTTGCGAATAATTGTCAACGTTTTTCCATTGATTCCACCTTTTTATTCCTCAGCGCAGCAAGGTAATATTCCCCTTTTTCTTAAAGACTTCCTTATTATAACAGGTTGCTTCAAGGTAAAAAACATAAACGCCTGATTCACAGTTGCCTTTTTTGCAAATTCCATCCCATCCGTCAAGTTGGTTACGGGTTTCAAAAACCTTGTTCCCCCATCGGTCATATACCGAGAATTTCATCGATTCGATCATATTTCCCTGGATGAACACCACGTCATTCTTCCCGTCATGATTGGGCGTGAAGGCATTGGGGACATAGATATACGGGTCGCGGCAAATGACCTCTTTCACGATTATTTTCACGGAATCGCTATACACACATCCGAAGGCATCGGTGATCAATACATGGTAAATGGTTGTAACATAGGGTGTTGCCAATGGATTTGGAGAGGCGGGATTATCAAGTCCGTCGGCCGGTGTCCAGGAGTATGTACAACCAGGAATAAGGGTGGCTTCAAGCTGGCTGGGTTGTCCCTGGTAAACCGTGTCCATGGAAGAGGTCAGGTGAACATCAATAAAAATAGAATTAACCTGGATTTCCGACAGGCTGGTCTTTTTACAGCCGTGGTTGTCGGTCACGGTTACCTGGTAGGTCCCCTGGCAGAGATTCCCGATGGTAGCAGTTGTTTGTCCGTTACTCCAGGCATAGAAATAGGGAGAGTTGCCCCCGCTGACGCTAAGGTCGATCTGTCCGTTGCATACTTCCTGGCAGGGAATATTGGTAGAAGCCGGTATTACTACAACCCTGGGCGGGTCTGAAAGCATGATGGTTGCAACACTTACACAGGCAACGGCATCGGTAACGGTAACCATGTATATCCCGGCGCAGAGATGGGATACAGAATCGGTGGTTTGCCCGGTGTTCCATAAATACTGATAGGGCGGAGTACCCCCGTTGATCTCAACCACGGCTGTACCGTTGCACGAATCCGGACAAGTGGGGTTCTGCCCTTCACCAGGGGTGATGGGAATGGCAAAACTGACGCTTACGCTGTCAATGGCGGAACACAGGTTGTTAAAAGACCTGACATAGAACCATTGCGTTTGGTTTAAAACATTGACGGTTACTGTTCTATCGGTAAGTGACAGGTTCAGGGTATCGGTGAACTGGGGGTTGGATGACCACTGGAACATCAGGGAGTCCTCGTTTGCAGTGGCGGTCAGGTTCACCGACACAACACAAACGATGGTGTCGGTTCCTGCATCAACGGAAAGGTCATACACCTTGACCCTTTGCCGGATGGTATCGGCACATGATCCATTGGTAATGAGGAGATAATACTCGGTTGTAGATGAAGGGGTTGCAATTGGATTGGGAATATGGCTGTTGTTAAGATAAATGGCCGGAAACCAATTGTAACTCAGTGAAGGATCAGGAATAGCGGTTGTTCCGATCTGTATGGACTGCCCGATACAGATAGCCTGGCCCGGTAGGTCGGCGGTTGGGTTTCCAAGAACAACCAGGGTGCGGTAAACGGTATCATTTTGATTGCAGCTTCCGGTATCTGAAACGATCAATCTTATCTGGAAGGTACCGGGATTATCGTAGGTATGGGAAGGATTTGCAAGAAGTGATATGTTCCCGTCGCCGAAATCCCAT
>JAPLDE010000063.1:0-9174 GCA_026391855.1 Bacteroidota bacterium
ACACCATTATATACGTTGCCAGTGAAATTGGGGGAATCGAAGAGTAAAACGACATCAACCAAAGGTGGAGGCATTGGAACAGACACATATGCATGTGGAATACGATTGAATTCTACCCCAACGTGGCTACTCCACGGTAACTGACTTGGCCAGATTACGGGGCTGGTCGACGTTGCAGCCCCGCATGACGGCGATGTGGTAGGATAGCAACTGGAGGGGGATGGTGGTAATCAGGGGCATGAAAGGCTCTTCGGTATCAGGGACTTCAATCACATAATCAGCCATTTTTGCAACGGCTGTGTCTCCTTCTGTTACTATGGCTATGATGATGCCATTACGGGCTTTTACTTCCTGGATATTGCTCAGTACCTTGTCGTAAAGCTCCTTGTTCGTTGCCACAACTACTACCGGCATTTCTTTGTCAATCAGGGCAATGGGCCCGTGTTTCATCTCGGCTGCCGGGTAACCTTCGGCATGAATATACGAAATTTCCTTTAGCTTCAGCGCTCCTTCCAGGGCTACCGGGAAATTGATCCCCCTGCCCAGGTATAAGAAATTGGTGGCGGAGACAAACTTCCGGGCAAGTTCTTTTATTTTTTCATTGAGTTCCAGGGTCTTTTTTACTTTTTCAGGTATCTTTTCCAACTCGTGGATAAGCTGATAATATCTTGATTTTGAAATGGTTCCCTTTCTTTCGGCTATCATCAGGGCCAGCATGGTTAGGATGGTAACCTGTGCGGTAAAGGCTTTGGTTGAGGCTACCCCAATTTCCGGACCGGCATGGGTAAAGGAACCTGCCTGGGTGGCCCTGGCAATGGATGAGCCAACCACATTACAAATACCGAGAATCGTAGCCCCTTTTCTTTTAGCCAGCTCTATCGCAGCCAGGGTATCGGCAGTTTCACCCGACTGTGAAATGGCGATGATGATATCTTTTTCCGTCACTACCGGGTTACGGTAACGGAATTCAGAAGCATATTCAACTTCAACATTCACCCTCGCCAGGTCTTCCAGTAAATATTCCCCTACCAGTCCCGCATGCCAGGATGTTCCACAGGCAACAATAACTATCCTTTTGGCATTAACCAGCTTCTGCTCATAATCGCCCATTCCGCCCAGGTAAACGATCCCTTTCTGAACATTCAGCCTCCCCCTTAAACTATCCTGTATCGACCGGGGCTGCTCAAAGATCTCTTTTAGCATAAAATGCTCATATCCACCCTTTTCCAGCTCCGTGAGATTCATTTCCAGCTTTTCGATGTAGGGTGTTTTTTCCTGGTTTTTGATGGTACGGATCTTCAGTTCAGTATCCAGTTCAAGCACAGCGATCTCTTCGTCTCCCAGGTATACTACATTTTTAGTATATTCAACAATAGGAGTGGCATCAGAGGCAACAAAAAACTCATTGTTCCCTATGCCTATCACCAGCGGGCTTCCTTTCCGGGCAGCAATCAGTTTGCTGGGACTGGCCCTGGAGATAACAACGATGGCATAGGCTCCGATCACCTGGGCCAGGGCCATGCGGACCGCTTCTTCCAGGGCAACTCCCTCATTAATTTTAATATCCTCAATCAAATGGATAATTACCTCAGTATCAGTGTTACTCAGGAAAACATAACCTCTCCTGATCAGCTCTTCCTTCAGGCTCCCGTAATTTTCGATAATACCATTATGGATGATGGCCATGTTGCCCGAAGGTGAAATATGAGGATGCGCATTGATATCATTGGGTTCCCCGTGGGTAGCCCAACGGGTATGCGCAATCCCGACAGTACCGGACAGGTCCTTTCCTTTAATATGGGCCTCAAGATCACTGACTTTCCCTTTGGTTTTATAGACTTTGAGCTCGTCGTTCAAAATAGCGATGCCGGCACTGTCATAGCCCCGGTATTCGAGTCGGTAAAGGCCGTTCATCAGGATAGGGTAAGCATGACGATGACCAAGGTAGGCAACTATACCACACATAATAATTCAGTTTGGTAAATCCGCTAATGAATATAGGAATAAACTACTCTTAAACGAAGAGGCCGGGCGGAATGCCTGGGTCCGGCCAGTAATATACGGTTCGCCCTTACAGAGGCTCCTGCCGGTTTTAACAGCATACCGTAATCCACATAACTCTCTTTCAATATGTTCTGAATATATTGAGTGACCCTGAACCGATATTCTTTGGTGCCGCTCAGGTAACTCCCTCCAAAATAACTTGTACCACCGGCTTCATCCGGAAGATTTGACAAAGTGCCGTCTTCTTCAATCTTGGCAGCAAGCAGGCTGGAAGGTGGTGTAAGTTCTATGGTTGATTCATAGGCGGGGAGGATCAGCTGGGCCTCATTAATGGCAATTTTCTGATTCTTCACCCAGTTTTTCAGGGTGGGAAATTTCAGCTTCACTTTAACACCGGCCATGCCCTGAACATACAGCAGGTCATTCCCTAATGCACTGTCCTTGTAAATTACCTGCTGCCGGAAAGCCTGGTTGGCATAACTATATCCATAATGATCAAAATGGTTGAACCTCAGGCAGTTCTCATTAATAACCAAGTCATAGAATAAGGAATCATTCCCGGCATCGTGATAATAGAGCCGCATTTTAGTATTGGAAGACAAGAGGTTAAAATAAAGAATGGCTCCGCTGTATGAAACCGGAGAAGCAGTAATATATAATCCTTTTAAATACGTCACAAAGGCTTCATTAGTTGCCAGGTTGGCAGTCGCGCTGGTCAGGATCTTTGTTCCCAGGTCACGATGGCTGCGGCTGAGGTTGATCCGTAGAAAAGGTGCCACCATGGTTGTATCAACCAACACACTGTCGGTCGGATGGGGATAAAAATTCATCCGGGCATATTCAATCCCCGTGTTGGGTATCACCCTGTTTGAATAATAAGTGCTGTCGGTGTAAAGGTTTCCTTCCAGCTCGTATACTTTCAGTGTCATCAGCGTATTTGTATCCCCGTAATACCCGTTGTAAGCCAGCATCAAAACGAGGGAATCCAAAACGGGGTTTGTGCCGAAATCAGGATTTACACTGGAAAGAAGTACCTGGGTATAAAAACCGCAGGTAGTCTTGCCAAAAACCGGATCGTGCTGCGAACCCACAAGGTTAAGGGAAGTATAACTGGTAATGGCCGAATCTTCCAGGTAGGAACAGGCCTGCACGGTGAAAGTATCGATAACATTGACAAAAAGCTGATCCTGGACAGGGGTTACTTCAAGTCCGATGGAATCGGGGTCTTTTTCACAGGAAAAGAAAAGGGGTGCGAGTAATACAAGTAAAACATAGGCTGTTAACCTGCCGGAGATCAATTTCATCACGGGACAATCAGTTTACGTTATTCAGAAGCAACGGCTACTTTCACCAGAATATCGTCATACAGATCATTGTAGGCGCATATATATTCTTCCGGTGTCTTATATCCAAGTACGGGCTTGTCACACTTAGCAATATAGGATTCAATTTCAGAATGAATATCGGGATGTCCTATGATGACCGCATCGGAATAATCGATGGCAGCCTTTATCACACTAACGTAATTTCCCTTCTTGAAGTATTTCATCTCCTTCTCCGTGATACCATTATATTTTGCCTTGGTATGGAAATCTTTGCTGAAACCATCCTCAAACTGGTCATTATAAACGGAAAAGACTATTTTGGCATCTGTGAAGATCGGATTATCCTTGAAGGATCTTTTCAGATACATGGGAAGCAGGGCCGACATCCAACCGTGGCAGTGGATAATGTCCGGTGCCCATCCCAGTTTCTTTACTGTTTCCAGTACGCCCCGGCAAAAGAAGATCATCCTCTCGTCATTGTCCTGGAAAAATTTATTGTTCTTGTCCCAAAAAGTAAACTTCCGGTGAAAATAATCCTCATTATCAATGAAATAGATCTGCATCCGCGCACTCTGAATGGAAGCCACCTTGATGATCAACGGGTGGTCGGTATCATCAATGATGAGATTCATGCCTGATAACCGTATCACCTCGTGCAACTGGTTACGTCTTTCATTGATACTCCCGAACCTCGGCATAAACGTCCGGATCTCCTTGCCCTTCTCCTGAATACCCTGAGGAAGATGACGTCCGATCAACCCCATGTGGCTTTCTACTAAATACGGCGTGATCTCCTGAGATACAAATAGAATGTTGGCCTTCTTCATAATAAATTTTTAAATTTCTGAAAATCTGTTCATTACAACCAAGACGATGAGTATCCGTGTTAATAGAAGACCTAAAGTGCTACAGTAAAAAAAACTTGGCTAATGGAATGCAAAAGTACTAAAAATTTCGATTGTATTATAAAATGTAATATTTTGCCAAACACAAATTCCCAAGAGTACCTCAATCACCTTTATCACCTCAATCACTTTAATCACCTCAAAAAAATTGGATACTTTTGCAGGACTATTTTAACGTTCTAACTCTCACTGCCATGAACAAAATCGAAAGCCATCCGATACTTGAGATCAAAACCGGAAAAGCCACATCTTTTCATTACAATAGTCAGGTGATTCCTGCAGAATGCGGGTTCACCATTGCCGCTGCCCTTCACCAGGCCGGGTTTCCCGTGCACAGCCATAGCTTACGCGAGCGTAACCGTAGCCTTGAATGTGGCATCGGCAAATGCGGTGCCTGTGAAATGCTGGTCGACGGGCATATCAAACGCATCTGTATTACCAATGTTGACGGAGTAAAGGAAGTGGCCGAGATACCTCATGATTATGTTCCTGAAATAATCAACTTTAAAAAGGAAGAGCCTGTCAGGGTTTACAGGACCGAGGTGGTTATTGTGGGTGCCGGGCCTGCCGGGCTGGCCTGCCGTGAAGAACTTAATAAACATGGTATACGCAACCTGGTGATCGATAATAACGAATCCATCGGGGGTCAGTTCCTGATGCAGACCCACCAGTTCTTCTTTTTTGAAAAAGAACAGAAATTCGGGGGAATGAGGGGGTTTGATATTGCCAAAACACTTGCCGGTGAAAGCCATAAGGGGATATTTCTGAACTCCACCGTATGGGATATCCTTCAGGGAAAACGGCTGGCAGTAAAGAATATCAAAACAAACGAGATCTATTATGTCGACGCCGACCACCTGGTTGTGGCTACGGGAGCGGTTCCATTTATGCCCACTTTCGAGAATGACGACCTTCCGGGGGTGTATACCGCCGCGGTTGTACAGAAAATGATGAACATGGAATTTACCCTGCTGGGTAAGAGCATTTTGACGGTCGGAGCCGGAAATATCGGATACCTTACCTCCTACCAGCTGATGCAGGCAGGTGCCAGGGTTAAAGCCATACTCGAAGCCCTGCCCAGGGAAGGCGGATTCCCCGTTCAGGCAAACAGGGTGAGGCGACTGGGCATACCGGTGATCACTTCTCACCTGCTGCTTAAGGCCATTCCCAATAATGATCATACCGGTATTACCGGTGCCGTTATCGCTGAATGCGAGAACTTTAAACCAATCCCCGGAACAGAAAAAATAATCGATGGTATCGATGCGATCAATATCTGTACCGGCCTTGTCCAAGACGACCAGCTCCTGATAAAAGGAAGGGAGATATTCGGGAGATTCGTCTATGGTGCAGGAGATTCGTTGCGTATCGGCGAAGGAACCAGCGCCGTGGTCCGCGGAAATCAGGTGGCCTACGAGATACTGGAGAACATGGGTGAAAGGTTTAACTACGACGATTTCCTGCTGGTATCCAAAGAATATATTGATTCCCAGCAACATCCTATCCAGATCAGGGAAGAGCCCTTTCTTCCCGAACCCTCCAGGATGGAGGCAAAACCTTTCGTTTTGATCGACTGTCTATATGGATTTGCCTGTAACCCCTGCGCATTTGCCTGCCCCCATGGCGCCATCACCAAATCCTCCACCAGCACGATCCCCGGCCTCGATTTCGATAAATGCATCGGCTGTATGGACTGCGTTTATCAATGCCCGGGTCTGGCCATCTTTGGATACAATATAAAAAAAGACTGGCTTTTCCTCCCCATCGAGTATCATGTTGAAGAGAAATCAGAAGTTTATCTTGTTGATAATCAAGGAGTAAGACTTGGCGAAGGAATCATTGAGAAAATCCTTAAGAAACCCAACAAAACCGATATTGCCAGGGTAAAGTCGCTTAACCTTCATGGTGCAGACCTGATGAACGCCAGGGGATTTATTTTGAAAGAACACTACCCTGGCCCGGTCATCTTCCAGCCCTCCGCCGAAACCATTGAAAGCCAGACCTATGTGTGTCATTGCGATGACGTCACCATGGAAGAGATTCTGGAAACCATAGGTGACCGCAAGTTCATTTCGGTGGATGAGGTAAAACATACGACCCGTCTCGGGATGGGCGCATGCCGGGGAAAACGCTGCATCCGCAGGCTAAAATCAACCCTGTATGGTTCTGGAATATCCATTGTTGGTGAGGCTACTCCGCGAGGGCCTTTGTCCAATCAATTGTCGATGGGAGAATTGTATCCGCGCCCTGCCAGTGAAAAGATACTGATTGGGAACGATCCGGGTAAGGTGAGAAAAGTGGAGGTAGAAGCCCTGGTAGCCGGGGGAGGGATAGGTGGGAGCGCCTTGTTCCGTTACCTGGCCGAAGATGGCAAAAAACCGGTATTGCTCAATTTTGGCAGGGGTTCTTCCTGGCGCAATATTGCCGGAGGAAGACCGGCCTTCAGCCTCCCCGAGATCTCCGATCTTGCCAGCCATAACCTGGAGATATTCAAGGAATTGCAGAAGAAGAAGGATATTCAGTTCCGCCAGAGCCCATGATGAGGAAACCTACCGGTCCCTGGAGGCAGCCATGTCGTGGTCAGATGCGTATATTGTTGAACCTAAGGATTTTGCAAAAGAAATCTCTTCGTTTATCAATCCATCACTTACCCTCTATAAAGCTGCCCAGGTTACCCGGGATTGCTGGCAGGCAACTCCCGGCAGGGTGATCGACCTGATCCGCAGGATGGGAATTGAACATGGCGGAAAGGTGTGGGAGGATTGCCAGCTGGTGGATGTCCATAAGAACGGAAAGAAATATATTGCCCTGGCCATCGATCATGAGAAAAACTATATTGAATTTCACTGCGACCTGTTTATCAATGCTTTAGGTTCGGAATGTGAAATTTTTTCCAAAAAACTGGGTATAGAAACCGGTTTATATCCTGTGCGTCACCAGGCATTTATTACCCGGCGCTTACCCATGATGGGAATAAACGGTGAACCCCTTTCCATGGTCATCGACCGTCGGCGTTATAAAGGCTTTTCAGCCGTATACGGACAACAGTTGGGTGAAACCGGCCAGATCATTGGTTGTGCCTCCCCTGCTATTGATGCGATGGAATCAGACAAGAATGTGAAGATCAATTCAAAAGATTTCCTTGAAATTGTTTCAGAAGT
Source organism: Bacteroidota bacterium (assembly GCA_026391855.1). GTDB lineage: Bacteria > Bacteroidota > Bacteroidia > Bacteroidales > CAIXZF01 > JAKLIX01. Next base: position 7,396 of record JAPLDE010000063.1, read on the forward strand.
TTTCGTGGAATGGTTCCCCGGCTTGTCATCCGTTGGTTTCCAGGCAGTATGGGCAGGTTATTACATCGAACCCAGGATGGTGATCGACACGGAGCTGGGGTTATTTAACGGGCTCAGGGGTCAGGGATTTATGCTGGGTCAGTACCTGGCCAGGTTGTATGCCGATCAGCTTTTGGGCCGACAGGTACCCGGCTATTTTAACAGGCTCAGGTTAAGCGGCGATGGTCTTCCTGAGAAGGCCTTCAAATAGTCCTCCATAATTATTTTTGAAATTTTAATAATAAGTGCTTACTTTTGCAGCCTTTTTATCAGAAGAAAAAGTGGTGATGCATGACGGTGATTTTGTGATCAACTTCCATGGTTTAGCCCTTGGAGTTCACCAGTTTAACTTTGAAATCGATGATTCATTTTTTGAATGGGTCGAAGATACAGAACTGAGTGAAGGGGATATTGCAGTTAATGTTACCCTTGACAGGCAGGAAAGGATGTTGGTTTTTGATTTCGACATCAGTGGCAGCGTTTTTGTCCCGTGCGACCGCTGCCTTGACCCTTTCGACCTGCCCGTTGAAGGAAAACAAAAGCTGATCGTAAAGTTCGGCGAACAGTTCGGGGAAGAAAGTGATGATGTGATCATTCTGCCCAGTGTTGTTCACCAGATTGACCTGAGTCAATATATATATGAATACATACACCTGCTGTTGCCTTACCAACGGGTTCACCCTGAGGATGAAGAGGGGAACAGTCTTTGTGACCAGGAACAACTCAAACGATTGGAAGAGTTGTCGAAAGTAAAAGAAATTGACCCCCGCTGGGATAAACTGCGTGGGTTTGCACTTGAAAATTAATTAGTTATCAATTTTTATTTAATAATTTACCATGCCACATCCAAAACACAGGTTTTCTGTAACCCGGAGTAAGAAAAGAAGAACCCATTACAAAGCCGAATTGCCTACCGTTTCAAACTGCTCTAATTGTGGTGCAGCCGTGGAATACCACCGAGTTTGCCCTGAATGCGGTCATTACAGAGGTAAATTAGCGATCGAAGTCTCCGGTACAGCAGAGAAATAAGCAGTAATGCGGATCGGTCTTGATGTTATGGGAGGAGATTTCGCCCCTGAAGCTACGCTCTCAGGTGCTCTCCTCGCCCAACAGGAACTCCCGGCTGATGATAAAATTATTCTCATCGGCGACCCTGATGTTATTCTGTCCTTTCTTCATAAGGAACAGGTTCCTGACGGAGTTTTTTCCATTGAGCCCGCTAAAGATGTAATCGGGATGGGCGAACAACCGATCAAAGCCTTTACAAAAAAACACAACTCCAGCATATCTATTGGATTCAGGTTATTGAAAAATAAGCAGATAGATGCCTTCTGCAGCGCCGGTAACTCGGGCGCTATGCTGGTTGGTTCTATTTACAGCGTCAATACCATTCAGGGTGTGATCAGACCCTGCACCACCGGGCTGATACCCCAGGAATCAGGTGGTATCAGCATTTTGCTTGATATCGGAACCAACCCTGACGTGAAACCCGATGTCATGTATCAGTTTGCCCTCTTAGGATCTTTATATGCACAACATGTGTATAAAAAATCCAAACCCAGGGTAGCCCTGTTGAACATCGGAGAAGAAGAAGAGAAAGGAAACCTTTTATGCCAATCCGTTTTTCCGATGCTGAAAAATTCGGAGGACATTACCTTCGTTGGAAATATTGAACCCAGGGACCTTTTTAAAAGTAAAGCTGATGTTATTGTTTGTGACGGCTTTACAGGCAATATCATG
>JAPLDE010000063.1:9212-18690 GCA_026391855.1 Bacteroidota bacterium
GTACCGGCTGGCTGCAAAAAGAAACCTGACAGATGACTTTTACAACCGGTTGAACTATGAACAATATGGCGGAACACCCATATTAGGTATAAACGCACCTGTTCTGCTTGGACATGGCATCTCCAGCCCGTTGGCCGTCAAAAACATGGTACTCCTTTCCAGGGAAGTATGCAACGCTAAATTGCCTCAAAAAATCAAAAGATCATTCCGGCAGTTTACCAGTGTCGGAAATTAATTTTCAAGAACAATCCCATGACAAAACTCAGAGCTGCCATCACTGCCATTCAGGGTTACGTGCCGGATTTCGTGCTTACCAACGAAATCCTTGAAACCATGGTTGATACATCCGACGAATGGATCACAACCCGCACAGGAATTAAGGAAAGAAGGATCCAGAAAGGGGAAGGCCTTGCTACTTCCGACATGGCCGTTGAAGCGGTAAAAGGCCTGCTGATAAAATCGGGGACCAAACCGGAAGAGGTCGATCTGATGATCTGTGCAACCGTTACACCTGATATGGTTTATCCTGCAACGGCTAATATCATCTGCGACAAGGCCGGCATAAAAAATGCCTTCAGCTACGACCTGAATGCTGCCTGTTCAGGATTTATCTATGCCCTGGTTACCGGTTCTCAATTTATCGAAACCGGTAAATACAAAAAAGTTATTGTTGTGGGAGCCGATAAAATGTCTTCCATCGTGGATTATACCGACCGCCAGACCTGCGTGATCTTCGGCGACGGTTGCGGAGCAGTACTGCTGGAACCGACAACGGAAGAGACCGGCATCATGGATTCAATTCTCCTTTCCGACGGATCCGGCAGAATACATCTCCACCAGAAGGCAGGTGGCTCCTTAAGACCTTCGAGCCACGAAACCATTGATAATAAGGAACATTATATCTATCAGGAAGGACAGGCTGTTTTCAAATTCGCCGTCACCCGTATGGCTGACACTGCGGTTGAAATCATGGAGAAAAATAACCTGAAATCTGAAGATATTGCCTGGCTGGTCCCTCACCAGGCCAATCTCCGTATTATTGATGCCACTGGAAAAAGAATGGGGCTGCCCCGCGAAAAGGTCATGATCAACATTCAGAAATTCGGCAACACGACCAATGGGACAATTCCCCTTTGCTTATGGGAATGGGAAAATCAACTGAAAAAAGGGGACAATATCATCATCGCTGCCTTTGGTGGCGGGTTTACCTGGGGGGCCATCTACCTCAAGTGGGCATATAATTCCTGGCAACTTTTGTAAAATATTCTTGTATCTTCCTCCATTTCAGCCTTTTTATAACTAACTTTGTAAGGAGATAGGTGTGTGTTTTTCTTATTTTGGGAAAAATACTCTGTTGTTATATTGTTATAAATTTCTAATAATTAATCGATTATGAGAAAATCTATTGGCATGCGAATGTGTTTTCTGGTAATTTTTCTCATTGCTGTCATCAATACATTCCCTCAAAATGTTGGCATAGGAAATTCGAATCCCAAGGCAAGGCTCGATATTTACGGGAATTTAAAGATATCCAGCACTACTGCCGATTCTGCCAGTACACTTAACGGAACTATCCAGTACGGTGTCAATCCCACCGAATTTGAAGGATTCAACGGCAGTACCTGGATTCCTTTGCATACACTGTGGACCCGGTTCGGATCAGGTAATGCCAATATTTACCGCCCAACCGGTTCTGTTGGTATTGGCTGGGCCATACCTGATACATGGGGAAAGTTTGGTATTACTTCGAATGCTTCAACCTCAAACTTAGTATTAAGAAAATCCGGAGTAGGTGATTATATAAAATGTTATGATACCCAGGATACCGCTTATCCTCTGCTCATTTCACTCGACAGGAGAGGTTCAACCAGTTATGCCCGTATCAGTATCAGTACCGATTATGCCGATCAGCTCACCATTCACAGGAACGGAAAGATAGGATTCGGAACCAATGACCCCGGGGGACAGCCCGGACTGGGCAGCGCCCTGGTGGAATTTGCCGACAACGATCCCCTGCATTCCGACTGGTGCCTCCGGGTAGCCTCCGAGCTTTGGTATGGGTACCCTGCCGTATTATTCGCCAAATCAAGAGGTACACTAACCAGCCCGCTACCAGTCACCAATGGCCATATGCTTGGTGGCAATGTTTTTTTTGGATGGGACGGAATCCAGTTCTCCCGGTCAGCAGAAATGAGAGCTGAAGTCGATGGAACACCGGGTATCAGCGATATGCCAGGCCGGTTAATGTGGTATACCACACCCGATGGTAGTGACCAGGATGTTGAGAGACTAAGAATAACAAACCAGGGATATGTTGGGATCAACACCCAGGCACCCTCAGAAATGCTTGATGTTAACGGGAGAATAGTGGTTGAACCCTCTTCAGCCCCTTCAACAACCACCAATAAACTATACAATCTCAGCGGAACACTTTACTGGGCAGGTTCTCCGCTTGGAGGAGGCGGTGTCCCCACTTCCAGAACCCTCACTTTCAATAATACAGCCAATCAAACTACCGTTACCGGAGGCACGCAGGATCTGAGTGCCGACCGGACCTGGACCATTGGATTAGCCAATGATGCCGTGTTCCCCGGTAACGCAGCGGTCACCTTTCCGGTTGGAACTACGGCCCAGCGGCCGGGTACACCTGCCAATGGAATGGCCAGGTACAATACAACCATCAACGCTCTTGAATTTTACCAAAACGGTACCTGGATCAGTACCAGTTCAACCCCTGGTACTGTAACTTCTGTTGCAGCAGGCAATGGTATGAATTTCACCACTATAACCGGTTCAGGTTCAGTCACTCTTGGAACACCCAGTAACCTTTCTGGTACCACTTCAAACTCGGTTACCGGTACCACCCATACTCATGCAATCACCATGGGTAGTGTGGCCAGCGGCAATGCTGACCCGGTATCCGGAGGATCAGTTTTCACTGCATTAGGCAGTTATCTGCCCCTCGCCGGAGGTACAATGACCGGCAAAATCAATACACCTGCCTCCACTACTACCACTGCAGCACTGAACCTGCCACACGGTGCTGCTCCGACTTCACCTGTAAACGGAGATCTCTGGACCACAACGGCTGGAATTTATGGCCGAATTAACGGAACAACTATTGGTCCTTTGGGAACTGGTAATGGTACCGTTACTTCAGTAGCTGCAACAGCTCCTGTTGCAGGATTTACCATAACAGGAAGCCCGATAACCACTTCTGGAACTTTTACCTTTGCCCTGGCCGATGACCTTGCTGCTATTGAAGGTATTGGTACAACAGGGATCGCCAAAAGAACCGGTACCAGTACATGGACAACTATTACCGATAACTCTGCCAACTGGGATGCAGGTTATACTTACCGGCTGACTTCAGCTTCCGGCACCGCTCCGCTAACTCTTACCCTTGCTTCTAACGGATTAACCGGGTCGATTGCACAGGCTAATACCACAACCAGCGGTTATTTAGGCAGCACCGACTGGAATACTTTTAACGGTAAAGAGTCAGCACTGACTTTCAATAATGGGTTAACCCGCACTACCAATACAGTTACGCTGGGAGGCACGCTGAATGCCGGCACTACCATAGATAACAGCACCTTCGCCTTCACACTTGGCGGTGCAGCCGCAACAGGTGCGCTGACCCTGGGTTCGTCAACCGGCACCCAGACGGTGAATATCGGAACAGGTACCGGGGCATCTACCGTTAATATAGCTACAGGCGCTACCAACGCCAATACCATTAACATCGGAACCGGAGCGGTTGCCAATACACTGAACTTCGGGAACACAGGCGCTGCCTGTTCTTTTCTCTTCAATTCAGGAAAAACAACAGGAATTGCTTTCGATTTGAATGCCAACAGCTTAACAACCGGAACAGGTATGGACATTTCTTCCACATCTACCGCCGGCAATGGAAGTAAATTGATAAATCTAAACAGAAGCGGGGCCAATGGAACAGCTGGTGTTACCAATTACGGGATATATTCATTAATTGCCAACACCGGCACAACCTCAACCAATATTGCCGCTGATTTCAAAGCAACCGGCGGCACTACCAATATCGCCTTACGGTTTGAAGGAAGCACTTCCGGCACCCTGGATATCTCACCGGCTGCTACCACTACCAGCTATGCCCTTACACTGCCTTCATCTCAGGGCGCTGCCAATACTTACCTGAAAAATGATGGTACAGGAGCTTTAACATGGTCAACCGTTTCCGGAGGATCCCTGCCTTCAGGCACAAGTGCGCAAACCTTGCGTCATGACGGCACTAACTGGGTAGCTAACAGCATTTTAACCAACGATGGAACGAATGTCGGTATCGGAACAATTTCAACCGGAAATAAACTCCATGTTGCCGGGAACGTGCTCATTTCAACTCCGTCGGCACCAAGTATATTAAATATTGATGCACACGGCAGCACCTCGAATATTGGAAAGATTGTATTTACTAACACCTCTGGTACCGGTGACTTCCAAATTAGCGGAGATGGGGGTGATATTTATTGGCAGGGTGGTGGTGCCCGCAACCTTCAAATGGGGGCCTATCACGGTATGGATTTCATTGGGGGAAGAGGGACTACTGCAGCAATCGCTTTTACTGCCGGTACTGGTACTTCCTACAACTCTAGATTCCTTAACACAACGGATGCTTACGGTCTCATCGTTCAGGGATTTTCAACCCAAACCCATAATCTTCAGGAATGGAGAAACAATGCAGGCACTGGTTTGTCCGCCGTGGATGAAAATGGTTATCTGGGGATTGGAACCGTTACTCCGGCTGAAAAAGTTGAAGTCTCAAATGGCAATGTACTTATATCAAATACGAACAATACTCCCGGTGAATTGCATTTTATGGAAGGAAATACTTCAGGAACCAATTACACTTCTTTTAAAGCCACTACTCAAGCTGCAAATATTACCTACACATTACCCGCTACTCAAGGTTCAGCTAGCACCTTCCTTCAAAATAACGGAAGCGGCGTTCTCAGTTGGGCAACCTCATCTGCATCACTCCCTGCAGGGACAAGTGGACAAACCTTGCGCCACGATGGGACAAACTGGATAGCCAACAGTTTTTTATATAACAATGGTTCCAGTATCGGGGTTAATACTACCTCCCCTGACGCAAATAGCCTCATCCATGCCAACATTTCCTCCAATGCTCACGGAAAAGCCATTTTCGGATTTAAATCGCAATCCTCAACAGCGACAGACTACATGAATATTGGGGTTATCGGAGGTGCATCGGGGGCCAACTCCTCCTGGGGATACTCTGCCGGAACAGTGGGATTCTATAATATGAGCAACTCTTATTTTGGACAGGGGGTACTAGGCATCATTGATAATACTAATACCCCTTCTTTATCAACCTATATATTTGATTATCATGCTGCTGTGATGGGAAAAGTAGTTGATGCACCTTCAGGCAATTATTATGCCGGCTTATTTGATGCCGGAGGTGACGCCGATCTTTATTCGTTAAGGCTTATCGGTGATTTTTATAACCAGGAAACCGAGGGAACCAGTTCTACCGGAACAACTACTTTCAGTGGCTATTCCTATACTACAGTTGCCAGTGTCAGTATTACATACCATACAGGTTCTTCTTTTATCATCAATGCCTTTTACTCTTGTGGTTTCGGCAGTAACAACAGCATTCTTGCCATCAGACTCACCCGTACCGGGGTTGCAAATGCACTGATTTATTCCGGAGGTATGAGCGCCAGCACTTCTCCCAGGTTTGTTAATGCCAGCCTGAATTACAGGGAAACAGGCCTGACCGACGGAACAAGCTATACTTATAATCTGCAGGTTTATACCAGTAACACACCCACTTCAGGGACCATCAATTATTCCCTTGTCCCAATCATGATCAAAGACTGATTTTCTCATTTTCCGTTTACTTTTCTTGCCCGGTATAAAATCACTACCTTTGCCCCCTTCCAAGGCAAAAGATTTACTATTTTTTTATCTTCCTATGAAAAAACCCTTCGATCCCAAAGCCAACTACTTACAAACCAAAAAGAAAACCGGCTATGTTCCCCGTCAGGAGGCTACCCAGGAAACATACGACAGCATCGGATTTATGTCGGGACTGGAAGTTCACCAGCAGTTACTGACTAAGGAAAAACTATTCTGCCATTGCCCCGCCGGGATTTATAACGACAGTGATGTATATGATGCTGAAGTGATCCGCCATATGAGGCCAACACTCAGCGAGTTAGGTGAATACGACGGGACAGCCCTGATGGAATTCAAAACAAAAAAGAATATCATTTACCGGGTTAAAAACGAAACTACCTGTACCTATGAAGTAGATGACACACCTCCTTTTCATATCAACCGCGAAGCCCTGGATATCTCCATCATGATCTCCCTTTTATCAAAACTGAACATTGTCGGAGAAGTCCATATCACCCGGAAACAATATCTCGACGGCAGTATCCCCACAGGTTTTCAGCGTACGGCTATCATTGGTGTTGAAGGCGAAATTCCGCTTAAACACAAGAAAGTCAGACTCATTCAATTGAGCCTGGAAGAAGATTCCTGCCGCGAAATTTCTGATATCGGTCATTTCCGTACCTATAAAACCGACAGGCTCGGTATGCCGTTGATAGAGACTGTCACCTACCCCGATATGGTAAACCCCGATGAAGTGAAGGAAGCCTGTGATTATATCCGGTTCCTGGGAAGAAGTACCGGGAAAGTGCGCACCGGTATGGGTGCAGGTAGAGAAGATGTAAATGTCAGCTGCCAGGGAGGAACAAGGGTCGAGATCAAAGGCGTGGCTCATACAAAATGGATCCCGGAACTTACTCATAATGAATGCTTCAGGCAATGGGCCCTGCTTCAGATAAGAGATGAACTGCTCAACCGTTTCCCGGATTATAACCATTGGAAAATTACTTCAGAACCAATTCATTTCCATTCTTTTAGTTTCTTCTATCCTCCTATTGTTCAGGCCAAAAAACTGAAACATAAACTGATTGCCGTTAACCTGCCTGGAATGAAAGGGATCTTATCCCATTTTACCCAACCGGGAAAAATGTTTGCCGACGAAATTTCCGACCGTCTGAAGGTAATTGCCTGTATTGAAAAACCTAACATGGCCCATACCGAACAATGTGAACCCGTGATCGCTGAGGAAGATTTTGCCAAGATCAGGTCGATGCTGAAGGCTAAAGAAAACGATGCGCAAATCGTCTTTTGGGGTCCTGCCGAAGACATCCCAACCGCCCTGGAAACAATACAGGAAAGATGTATGATGGCTTTCGCAGGTGTACCCAAGGAAACCCGCAAATCCTTTGAAGACGGAACAACCATCTTCGAAAGAGTATTGCCCGGAGCCGACCGTATGTACCCGGATACCGACTCACCCCCTATCCCGCTGGAGGATGAAGACATTGAACGGCTGGGAAAAAACCTTCCCGCCGAAGTGATTGAAAGATACCAAATGATGCAGACCTGGGGCATCCCTGAAGATACCTACACCTATGTCTTTAAAAAGAATCTCTTCCCCGAAATCAAACGAATTGTCGAGGAACTGGGTATTAAACCCTCTTTCGTCGGAACTTTTTTTGGTCACAAACTCAAAAATGCCGAAGGACATTATACACCAGCCGCTGAATTCCATTACAGCCTGATTTACAACCTGTTCAAGTTCTTACAGCAAAAAGGCATCAACCTGAATTATGCCGCCAGAATGCTTCCCATGGTGTACGAACATTCCAAAATGGATTTTGAATCTGTCCTTATCAGCTTGAAATTCAAAAAGATATCTAAAGAAGAAATTCTGAGTCCTGTGTCTTTTCTTAAAAATAAATTCTCTCAGATCCGGTATTCCGAATCAAAAGAAGCTGAAACCCGGTGGATCATGGGTCAACTGTATCCCCTTGCCAACGGCAACATGTCACTGGCTGAACTTGGTACCATTGTAAAACAATAAACTGCTATCCGATGAGTGAAGATTTTTTTCAGGGTTATAAAGGCGATGCACTCGAAGTATTGAAGAAGTTCTCCGTACGGGTGTGGGGTCAGGCCAGTGTTGGAACTACCCGTGGCCGTTTTACAGGCACCATTCTTCCGCGTTCGGAAAATGACGATGATAAACATATTGTAATGAAGATCCCAACCGGTTATAATGTGGGCATCGACATCAGGACCATTCTTGATATGACGGAAACCGGCTATAAGAAGGCGGTATATAAAATACCGGAAAAGGAATTTCCGTATTCTGAAGGATTACCCAATGTTAAGCTCATCGGAACAGGCGGAACCATTGCTTCACGGCTCGATTACCGTACCGGTGCCGTAATCCCTGCTTTCTCTCCGGGCGAACTTTATGGAGCTGTTCCGGAACTGGCAGACATCTGCAACCTCACCACTGAAAAGATCTTTGCGGTTTTCAGCGAGAACATGGGACCCGAGCAGTATAAAAAACTGGCTGTTGTGATCGGACAGGAAATTGAAAAGGGCACCCAGGGAATTGTGATCGGACATGGAACAGATACCCTTCATCATACGGCTGCCGCCCTGACATATATGGTTCAGGATTCGCCTGTTCCAATCATCCTGGTTGGTTCTCAGCGGTCATCCGACCGGCCAAGCTCCGATGCAGCCCTTAACCTTATGCATGCCTGCACTGCTGCCGGCCATGGTGACATCGCCGAAGTGCTGGTCTGTATGTTCGGACCTACTTCCGATGAATACGCCTTCCTCCATAGGGGTACCCGGGTCAGAAAAATGCACTCTTCTTACAGGTCTACCTTCAGAACAGTGGGCGATATTCCCATGGCCACTGTGACCAGGGCCGGCGTGAAACCCTTAAAACCGATCTATAACCATCGTCGCACTGACCATAATGTCAAGATATTACCCTATTTTGAAGAAAAGGTGAGCATTGTATATTATTATCCCAATATGCAGCCTGATATCATCGACTCACTGGTCGACAATGGTTACAAAGGAATTGTGATCGCAGGGACAGGGCTTGGACATGTAAATAAACCCATCTACCCTGCCATCGAAAGGGCTGCTAAAAAAGGAGTGCATATGTACATGACTGTTCAAACCCTCTGGGGATATGTCCATATGTTCGTTTATGATACCGGCCGCGACCTGATGGCCAAAGGTATCATCCCTGCAGAAAATATGCTTCCCGAAGCTGCTTATATCAAACTCGGCTGGGTCCTTGGTCAAACCGACGACCCAAAGGAAGTGCGAAGACTGATGCTTACCCCGATCAATGATGAGATCACTCCCAGGGAACCGTATAACGGATACCTGATCTACCAGGGTGGCGTACAGGAGGTGGAAGACTTTATCAGAAAATTCCATAAATAATCATCCCCCTAAAATAATGATAAAATATCTACTTAATTTTCTGAATATCAATAAGTTTAAATTACTTAAACCCCTTCTTCCTTTTCTATTTCCTTCTGCCTTCTGCCTTCTGCCTTCTGCCTTATTCCCCCAG
>JAPLDE010000025.1 GCA_026391855.1 Bacteroidota bacterium
CGCCGGAAAGATCAAGAATGGCCCCAAGTTTCACTTCGTCTTGAGATTCAGACTCTGAATCCTTCTTTTTACAGGATGTTGCCACGATCAACAGCATGACAGCAAATAAAATTTTCATCTTCATATTTACTGGATTTTAGTTAAACCTATTTCTTCACAAATTTAAACGACAGGTCGGTTCTACCATTAATTTGAATCAAATATGCTCCCGGAGTAAGGTCATTTATATCAATTTTCACTGATCGTTCGTTCAATTTCCCTTTTTGTAAAGTTTTGCCAATAGGGTCAATAATAGCATAATCTGAATTTTCAGCTTCCATTTGAAAAATAATATATTCACCGGCAGGATTTGGATAAACGGAAAAGGTTGTTTTTTCAGAATAATCGGGCAATCCGACATTATTATTCACAGTCAATATCGCTACATCAGATGTATCAAGGCATACACCTGAACTCACAACACAGCGGAATTGGGAATTATTATCTGCAAAAGTGGCATTAATCACATGCAATATTGCACTGTTTGTTCCGCTATAATGAGTGCTGTTGCTTAAATTCTGAAAAACAGTACCCGCAGCTTTTTGCCATTGAAAGGTTGAAACTCCATAGTTAGTTGCTACATTGAACGTAGCATTATCAGTAAGATTTATTGTTTGATTCAGTGGCTGGGTGGTAACAGAGAGATCGCATGAATTATACAAATCCTGAATTTCCGCCGAAGTTAAGACACGGTTCCATATTCCGATATCATCTAAAGAACCCGTGAAATACTCTGTTGTAACGTCTTTCCCGATATAAAGGGGTAAGTTCACAGCGTTGGCACCAGTATAAGTATAAGTAGCTGTTGACTGGAATACCCCGTTTTTGTATAAGTTCATAACACCAGCATTGTATGTCCCAACATAATGATCCCATACATTTAAAGTATGAGCACAAGTGGCCCATACCCAAGCCAGGGCTTGTTTGTTTGTACCGAAAGCAAAATTTGAAAGCCCCCCACCCATGAGCGAAATAAAATTATCGGCAACAGAATTTCCTACCATTAATGCCGGCCCGGTACCTGCAACCTTTTTCATCCAGAGAGAATATGTAAAGGAACCTGCGGCATCGAAAGTAAAACTGGGAGTTGAAACCAGGATATAGGAAGTCGTACCATTAAAATTATAAGCGGAATTTGCAGTACCATGTCTGTCAGGCGTAAGAACAGCAGAATAATTAATTCCATTATTTCCATTTCCACTCCCATCATTAATATTACCACTGAATGAATACCAGGCTTGCAATCCATTTGCAGGCACATAATAGGGAGTTTGTGCGCAGGTTAATGAAATCATGACAAAAAAAACAAATTGAGAGAGAAAAATCCTTTTCATAATTTTCGTTCTTAGAATTAAACTTGTCAGTTTTTGGCTATAATATCCATTTGTTGTGGCAAATATATAAAATCCCTGAAAGCTGACAATTTAATTGCGACCACACATGCCCTTAGCGTCCACTGAATTTATGTGAATGATGTAACTTATACCCATAATTGTGTAACTTTTATACAACCGTTGAAGGGTACCTTTGTATTTGGAGGGGAATAATCTTCCTTTATGAATGAAAATCATATTAACGTTACAACTTATAACGGCCAATTTTCTATTATTATGCTTCCCTTGGGCAATATCAGGACAGACGGCACCCCGTTTAGGCACTGCTTCCGGATTTGCACTATTTACCGCAGCTGGAGCTTTCGATAACGCCGGAACCACATCATCAACACAAATTACAGGCAGCATTGGCAGCAATACGGCCACGCCTACCGGATTTCCTCCTGGTATAGTATATGGAAGCATTTTTCATACAGGGGATATTGAATCTGCACAGGCTGCATCAGATATAGCTGTTGCATACAGCGATCTGAGTGCCGTTACATGCAGTACCATTATCGGAGTTGCCTTAGGTAACGACCAGGTACTTACACCGGGTGTATACTGCCAGGGTGCTGCCTCAACTTTAAGCGGAAACATATACTTAGATGCAGGAGGCAATCCTGATGCTTTGTTCATGATCAAAATAGGTGGTGCTTTTGCAACCAGCGCATTCTCAAACGTAATCCTGATCAATTCAGCATCCTTGTGCAATGTGTACTGGCAAATAAACGGACAATTCGATTTAGGAGATAATTCAGTTTTCAGGGGTAATTTGGTTGTAAATGGAGCGATCAACTTATTGGATGGATCCTCTCTTTTTGGAAGGGTTTTTTCCACTGCAGGAGCCATAAGCCTGCATAATAATCTGGTCACTCCCTTTCCGTTATCAACAGGAACAATAACAGGAAACACTACTGTATGCCTGGGGCAAACAGGGGTTGGCTACTCTGTACCTCTGATCACCAATGCGACAGGCTATATCTGGACCCTGCCTTCAGGAGCAACCATAATTTCCGGCAACAATACCAATAGCATTATTGTATCCTTTAGTGAAATTGCCTCAAGTGGCAATATAACAGTGAAGGGTAGCAATAGTTGCGGCACTGGTACAGTATCTGCAGATTATTCGGTCACTGTCAACCCTTTACCTCCAAATTCAACCATCTTTCATGAGTAAACAGAATAAATAAATTTAATTCAGATAATTATGATCTTTTCAATAATGAACGCAGACACTAACAAACCAATCTTGCAAAGGCTCGGTTTGTTTCTGTTTTTTGTTTGTCATAATACCCATTTGCGCAAGTTTTCGCACTTCGCGGTATTCCGACGAACCCGGATAAAAAAGCATCAAACAAAATAAATATTTTCAAAACTTTAAACTACAAATCAATATAAAAACAAATAAAATGAAAACAAAGCTCAGATTTTTACAATGGTTCATGGTGCTGATATTTTCAGCGGGTACAACGGCGATAATGGCTCAAGGTCCTTACCCAAACACAGGAAATGATGCAGTTTGTCTGAATTCAACCCATAATTATGGAGTAATTAACACAACTACCTCAACCTATGCATGGACAATAACCCTCGCCAGTGGAGGAACGATTAATGTTACCGCAAATAATAAGATATCGGTGCTTTGGGAAACAACAGGAACATATACACTTGATGTTATTGAAACCAATCTTGCCGGGTGTTCATTTCAAATAGCATCTATTCAGGTCGTGGTTAACCCCTTACCTATTCCAGCTCTCACTGGTCCTTCACCAGTTTGTATGAGTTCAACGGGTAACGTCTATTCAACAGATGCCGGTATGACCAATTATGTATGGAGTATTGCAGGAGGTGTTATTACCTCAGGAGGAACAACAGAAACACCAACAGTTTCATGGAATGGAACCGGACCTTACTCGATCAGCGTAAACTACAACGATGCAAATGGATGCACTGCCGCGCTTTCTGTGAACCTGCCTGTTACAGTTAACTCATTACCAACAACTTCACCCATTTATCATGATTAATGGGTGATAATAAATGATGCTTGACCGGTTCCGGAGAATATTATTGTTTGGTCATATTATGTTCATTGGTTTCAATGCAACAGCCCAGCTTACTATGCCCGACAGTACATGTATCATGGTCTCAAAGCATTATCATGTATATCCCAGCCAATTGGATAGTTCGACGTACATCTGGAAAATTGATGGAGTTTCTCAGTTGAATTCGAATTCAAATGAAATTGACATTTTATGGGAAACAGCAGGCACTTATTTACTTGAGGTTCAGGAGCTTTCGACAGACGGATGCCCGGGACTGTTAGCATCGGGGCAAGTGTTTGTTAGTCAGACTCTTGCCCTGACAGCCACAGTAATTATACAGCCCACCTACCTATTGCCATCCGGGATAGTTGAATTATCAGGCTTACCTGCAGGGAACTGGATACTCAACCCGGGAGCAATTACAGGATCAGGGACAAGTATAATCCTTCCTGGGTTGGCTGAAGGAACATACACATATACCATTACCAATGCACTGGGATGTACCTCCAGTTGCACTTTTGTAGTCGCAATGAATGACATTCAGCTAGTTGCCATCAACGATACTATTGTTATTCCCTCCAATCTTCAGGGATCAGTTAACCTTACCGGTAATGACTTTATGCCGGGATTTGTTGTCGATTTGAACACTATTTCAATTATTAGCCAGGCATCTCATTTCATGACGATTTTGAGTAATATTCCAGGAGAGGTCATTATTTATCCTCAAATGGGATATACCGGAACCGACAGCCTACTGTACCAGATTTGCTGCCTGTTGCCTGATAGTTCAAGCATATGTTCAACTGCGTGGGCATTCATCACCATCCTTGACCCTCCTACTGCTCACATCATCGGAAGCACAACCATTTGCCCGGGAGGAAATGCTGCCCTGGTTTTTATCTTTACAGGTCAGCCTCCATTTATACTTGAATATACTGATGGTGAAAACATATACCAGGTTGCCGGGATAGTAACCAATACTTATTACACGATAGTACAACCTATGACATCGACTGATTATACAATTGTATCTATTTCAAATTACGCTGGTCTGATGGGTTCATTCTCAGGCATTGCAACTATTTTCATTCAATCCATACCTCATTTTATCGTTACCGGTGGGGGTGATTTCTGCCCGAATAGTCCGGGTGTTGTCATTGGACTCAGTGGTTCAACTCAGGGCATTGATTATCAGGTAGAAATAAATTACAGTCCTTGGGGAGCACCTGTTGCAGGAACAGACCAGCCTCTAAACCTTGGAATTTTCAATATTCCGGGAATCTATAGGGTTATTGCAACCAGTCCGCTTACCGGATGCACTGCGATGATGTATGGTGCAACACTTGTTTCCGCTTTGCCCGGACCGGTTATTTATACCCTCACTGGCGGAGGAGAGTGCTGCTTTGGTTGTAATAGCGTTGTTGTTGGTTTAAGCGGGTCACAACAAAGTGTAATGTATCATCTTTGGCTTGATAATGTCTTTTATCAGAATGTCCCAGGCACTGGAGGTACTCTTAGCTTTGGACTCATCTGGCAATCAGGAATTTACACAGTAACTGCAACGGATATCTACGGTTGCACCCTGGAAATGAACGGATACGCAGCTGTTACTATCCATCCGAGACCTGAAGCCAGCCTGATGCCTGGTTATAGTACCATCTGTGAAGGAGATTCTTCCCTGATCTGGATCACTACTACTTCAGGAACAGGGCCTTTTACATTCACTCTTATGGCTGATGACAGCATTTTTACAGTTTGGGGTGACTCCGGTAATCTTGTTCCAATAATGATGAACCCCTGTCAAACGACTACCTACACCCTACTTTTCGTGAATGATATGTATTGTGAAAATTATGGAAGTGGTTCCTGTACTATAAACGTTGACAGTTGTTTACCAGATCAAGTCTATTCCATCAGTGGGTATATCCGGTATTTTAACAGTCTCCAAAGCCCGATGAATAATGATAATGTTTCCCTTAAATACGACAATGAGATAATAGACAATGTTAATACTGATGCCAATGGGTACTATCACTTCGACAACCTTGCTCCCGGAACTTATTCACTTTCTTGTAATTCTTTCGCACCCTTTGGAGGAATAAATGCAACTGATGCATTGATCATCGTCCGGCATTTTGTTGAGATAATTAACCTCACTGGCATCAATCTTTCGGCTGCGGATGTAAATACAAATTATTATGTGAATTCGGTGGATGCACTTCTGGTAGCCAAACGTTTCGTGCAGATGATTGATACCTTCCCTGCCGGGGACTGGACATTTGAACAACCTTCAGTTACCATAGTCAATGAAAATGTGAACGTCAATATCAAAGCACTCTGCTATGGAGATGTGAATGGTTCGTACCTTCCTTCAAACTCAAGACAACCTTCCGGTGTTGATCTTTCCACATCCGGCATCAGGGAAGTCCATTCCACAGAACAATTTGAAATACCGGTTAGTACTGTCTCCCAATTCATGCCAGGAGCGATCTCTCTGGTTTTATACTATCCTTTCAATCTTCTCAATTTCACTTCTGTTAAAATGGAAGAACCGGATGACGGTACCTTTGTTTATAACGCTGATGATGGAGAATTACGAATTGCCTGGTACAATATCAATGGACTGAATTTTTCATCCGGGCAGATCATTCTGCGCATTGGGTTCACAGCCAAAAATTTAATGAATGCCAGTTATGATGATCTGACTCTTAACCTTGGTTCTGAAAGTGAGATAACTAACCCTGAAGGGATGATACTCACTGATATTAACCTCATTTCACCAAAACTGGTTCCATTAATTCCGTCTTTCAACCTTGACATCTATCCCAATCCCACAACCGGAAAAACACAAATTGTTTATATAATACCTGAAGAAGGTAATGTAAATCTGAAATTCTATGATCTGCTAGGGAAAGAAGTTAAAAGTCTTATTCTCAACAAGAAGGCAGCAGGAACAGGCTATTTGACATTTGATGCAAATACCCTGCCCCAGGGGATTTATAGCTGTCACCTTATTTTTTCAGGTTCCACTCAAACGAATACAATAATTAAACATCTGGTCATCACCAGATAATCTCACTAACCTTCAATTCCTTCAAAGAAAACCGATAACTGCTTAATCATGCAGCTTTCATTATGGACGAGAACCTAACCATCATCATAAAAAACAACATTAAAATGATAGCACCGGTTCAGGCTGCATTACATGTCCATGCCCTGCAAACAGGTTTTGATGAAAAGGACTGCTTTAAGATTGATTTGCTATGTGAGGAAATCATTTCCAACATGGTAAAATTTGATTTTATGCCAGACCAGACGGAAAATATTGAGATTGAAGCTGTAAAGTCAACACTTGGGATGAAGATCACTTTTAAGTCTCTTTGTATTCCACTGGATATTAAAAAGATACGGTCGTATGAGGATGTTTCCAGTGATGCAGTGTTGAACCATAATTCCCTGGGTCTGGGGACCCTTATCGTAAAAAACCTGGCTGATTCCATCCAATATTTCAATAAAGGGATACTGGGTCAGGAGATCGTGGTAGAAAAGATCCTGCCCCGGGATTTGCCGGAGTACGAAGATCCCTCCCCTTTAGCACCTTCACCCATTACTGAGTTTACTTATCATTTAAGGCGACTATTGCCTGAAGATGCGCCTGTTATTTCAAGGTTGGCCTATTTTGCCTATAAACTCAGCTATTTTTATGAACATATCTATTTCCCTGAACGGGTTAAGGACTTGAATGAAACCAACGAACTGATCAGTGTAGTGGCGGTGAATTCAGAGAACGGTGAAATAATAGGGCACTGTGCAAATATAGGAGATGAGATTTCGGATATGATGGAAATGGGCGTTGCCTTTGTCAATCCGGCATACAGAGGTAGCGGATGCCTGAATGACATGACCACATTCCTAATTAATGACTTAATTCAGCGTAATGGGGATGGGGTCTTTGTCAATGCCGTGACCTCTCATGCCTATAGCCAGAAATCGGCTTTCAGGAATGGGTTCAGGGAGTCGGCGATATTCATCAGTCGCTGTAAGCCATTACAAATGAATGCCATTACTGAGGAGCACAGCTACCGGGATAGTTTGCTTTTCATGGTTAAGCGATTGAAAGAGAATTATCATAAAACGGTGTTTCCCCCGGACCTGCATGTGGGGATTATCAGGGAAATATATAACAATACCGACATTGATTTCACCCCCGGTATAATGTCTGATAATGAGGACTTGCCGGATCGGAGCGAAATCCAAATAAAAACGGATAATCATCTCTGTTCGCATCTGTTTATCCAAAGACATGGTCATGACATCATAGATCGGGTGAAATCGACCACCAGGGCTGCCTGTGTGCACCGTATTGAGACGCTTTACTTATATCTGCCGCTTAACCAGTGGTATACATCATTTTGTTGCCGGTATTTTGAAGGAAATGGTTATTTCTTTACAGGAATCCGTCCGGGTAAGGGTGAAAATGACTGGCTGGTTTTGCAATATCTGAATAACCAGAATTATCCGTATGACAAACTGGTGTGTAATTCCCGGTTCGGACAACGACTGCTCAACTACATCAAGAGTAAAGATCCCAACCAAAATTCATGATCTATGAACTTTCCGAAAATTGATAAGCTCTGCAACATTCCCGAAGCCTTTCATTTCAGCGAAAATACCGATGCGGTATTTCTGGAAGCCATGAAAGAAAACTTCCGGTTTCAATATGAACAACATGCCTATTTCAGGTACTTATGCAGGAAGGCTGGATTTAGCAATGACGGTTTACAACATTATGATGATATATTCAGGATTCCACCTTTATTTGTCGGAACCATGAAAATCCATGCATTTACTTCGGTTCCGAAGGAAGACATAACGATGGTACTGACCAGTTCGGGTACAACAGGACAAAAGACTCAGTCGTTTTTTGACCGGAGTTCATTTGAAAGGCTTAATATTCTTGCGACTCATGTATTTAAGGGTATGGGGCTGAACAGTGAAATTCCGGTACATCAATTCGTTTTCAATTATGATCGTAAAAAGGCAACCGATGTAGGTACGGCATGGAGTTCGGAGCAACTGGTCAGGCTGGCCCCTGTGAAAGCCCTTCACTGGACCATTTTATGGAATGACCGAAAGCAGGAATATGAGTTTGACCTGGAAAAATGGGTAGATGAGGTGGCTTCTGTACCGGAAAATGAAGTCCTTCGTTTTATCGGGTTTCCGGCTTTCATATACCAGCTGGTAGTCCGGTTAAAGGAAAAGCATCCGGAATTCAGGGTTAATCCGGCTTGTTTTGTGCTGGCCGGTGGCGGTTGGAAAAATCATTCAGGGGAGGTTCTTTCGCATCAATCGTTTGCCTCTTTTCTGAATGAGGCCATCGGGTTTTCTCCGGAGAACATCCGTGATACGTATGGAATGGCGGAACATGGGGTCCCTTTTACGGCCTGCTGCAAGGGTTATCATCATATGCCCATTTACAGCCGTTTGGTTGTGCGCGAGCCTTTGACATGTAAATCTCTTCCCTTTGGAAAAGAAGGTTTGCTGCAACTTTATACCCCATTCAATACCGCCCAACTGAATTTGTCAATATTGTCGACCGATATTTGTGTGCTGGCGACCGGCTGCGAGTGTGGCATGCCAGGGATATTTATTGCTTCTGTTCGCCGCGGAGGAATAAGGAAACAAAAAGGCTGTGCCATCGCAGCGCAGGAAATATTAAACAAGTCATAATTAAAATGCCTGTATGGAATTAAAAGATTTTCCGCATTACCTTTTCGGTAAAACTTACCACTTCGAGGGGGAAATTGACCAGGAAACCGCTGCTGAAGTGTTTGACCCGGCGCGGCTGAACCAACTCTCCCATGCGTTCATGGATATCCCTGTACTCAATGTCCTTTCGATGCTGGAGGAAACCTCCCGCCTGCTTTGTGATCATTCAGGCAGGTATTATCGACAGGCAATAGAGATCTTCCCCCAGTCGCTTCAATACTCACCGGAGATGGTGGATTTCGGTTTTGATGTGTTTCGTCAGGCCAATACCCGGGATATGCTGACGCGTATGCTTTGGCAAGTCGGGAAG
>JAPLDE010000012.1 GCA_026391855.1 Bacteroidota bacterium
CCAGAGGGATCCTTCTATAAGAGGAGGCGCTTTATCCAAAGCAGCCATATACGCTTTTGACTGCTGGGCTATAATTCCGATAATCCCAAATATAACTGAAAGCAGGAGATAAGGAATTTTCTCCAGAATCACCTTTTTATCTGATAGTTTCCTCCCATGCAAATAGTCCATTGCAATAATAATAAGTGAAAGTGAAACAGCCATTCCTTTCGAAAGCAGTGAGCAGAGAAAAAACAACAGCGAATAAATATAGAATTTCCTGGTATTGTCCTTCAAATATTTGTGATAAAATAATAATGACACCAGAAAAAAGAAGGTATATAGCAGGTCCTTCCCCGATGTAATCCATATAACGGGTTCTGAATGCATCGGGTGAATTGCAAATAAAAGCCCTGTGATTAATGCCACCATATCCTTACCACTGATCTTTCTGACCAATAATATGACTAACATCGTGTTAAGCAGGTGGAGCAGGATGTTACAGAAGTGATAAGTAAAGGGATTTATTCCACCTAAAGCATTACTTATAGTCCATAAAAGAAGTGTAAGAGGATAATAGTTTCCATCGTTAAACACATTAAAAAGATGAATTATTCCTTTAACCGACAGGGTTTTAATCAACGAATTTTGTAAAATGTTCCCCGGGTCGTCAAGATTAAAGAATCCATAGCTCAACGTCTTGAAATAGAGAAGAAAAGCAATTAACAGGATGGCAGCCAAAAAAATACAAAACCTGTCGATTTTAACTTTCGCACCGGATTTTTTAGTTATAGTTTTTTTTGCGGAAGGTGCTATCGTTTTTTTCTTTCCCGTAGGTTTCATCTTTATAAAAAAAATTTATTTAAATATGGGTCTTTTATCAAACCAGGGTGCGGCTTTTTCAAGCTGAGCCGCCAACTTAAACATCAGGCTTTCGCTCCCGAAAGGGCCTGTAAAATGCACACCGCAGGGCAATCCGTTTTCAGTTGTTGCCAAAGGAACTGACATTGCCGGAAGCCCCGTGACATTGGCCATTTGGGTAAACGGCATAGCGGCAAGATTATCCAGGGCAATTTTATCAATAATCCCTGCTGCCCTCAACAGCTTTCCTGCACCCAGGGCGTTGAACACAAGCGACAGTATCCTTTCTGATGGTTTCATTGCCAGTTCGCCTATTTTTATTGGCGGCCGGGCAAGGGTGGGTGTCAGGTACAAATCGTAGGTTTCAAAGTAGGCTGCCATGATGCGTGAAGCCCTGTCCCATTCTCTCAGAGCGGAGGATAATTCACCGGCAGTAATGGCACGCCCCAGCAATCCGAGGGTACGTGTGGGAAGCTCCAGTCCGTTTTTTACAGCTTTCTTACCGTAAATTTTTTCCAGATCTTTAATATCTGCTGCCACATCCCCGAATATCATGAGAACATAACTGATAGCAAGGGCTTCACTATTATATTGAGGCCGGGCTTCCTCCACATGGTGCCCCAGGCTTTCAAGCAGCTTCGCTGTTTTTTCAACAGCGCTTATACAATCCGGGTGAACATCTTTTCCAACCGGAGAAGCCGTACTAAAGCCTATCCGGAGTTTATCGGGTGCAGTCTCCATTGTTTTCAGATATGAATCCCGGGGCGGTTCTATGATGTATGGTGCTCCTTTATCGTTGCCCTGAACGGCATCAAGCATAGTGGCACTGTCGCGTACCGAACGGCTTATTACACCTTCAACTACTGCTCCCATCCATAGCTCACCGTATCCGGGACCAGTTGGAAGCCTGCCCCGGCTGGGTTTCATACCAAATAAACCACAACAGGATGAAGGAATTCGGATTGAGCCTCCTCCGTCACCACCTGATGCCATAGGGACAATTCCTGCTGATACAGCTGCCCCTGAGCCACCGCTCGATCCGCCGGGTGTATGTTCGGTGTTCCATGGATTTCTGCATGCCCCGAATAGATCCGGCTCCGTATATCCCATCAGACCAAATTCGGGTGTGTTTGTTTTCCCGACTATGATAAGGCCCGTGTTTTTGTATCGCCTGACCAGTTCTGAATCGTAGGTAGGTATATTATCCTTCAGAACCCTTGAACCATTCGTTAAAGGTGCTCCGGCATAAGCATC
>JAPLDE010000047.1 GCA_026391855.1 Bacteroidota bacterium
ACGCTGTTATTAATATATTGTACAGCCTTTTCAAATGATGAATACCTTTCAAGGGTTACCACCGGTCCAAAGACTTCCAGGCTGCAGACTTTCATTTCCGGTTTGGTATGGGACAGGATGGTGGGTTCAACAAAGCATCCCTTTCTTTTTCCTCCGGCCAGGAGAGTGGCTCCTTCCGATATGGCCTCTTCTATCCATTTTTCGACCCTGACGGCGTTTTCTTCATTAATCATGGCCGATATGTCGGTTGCCGGGTCCATGGGATCTCCTTCCTTCAGGGTAGAGGCTGCGGTTACCATACGGCCGGCAAATTCGTCAAAAATGTCATCATGGACGATGATCCGCTGGGTATGGATACATACCTGGCCGGCATAGGCAAAGGATCCCCCGAGGCATTTCTTCACGGCCAGTTCCAGGTTGGCGGTCGGAGATACGATCACCCCGGCATTACCGCCCAGTTCAAGGACAACCCTTTTTTTACCGGCCTCTTTTTTCATGTTCCAGCCCACTGCGGGAGAGCCGGTAAAGGTGATGAGCTTTATTCGTTCATCGGTGACCAGCAGGTTACCGGTCCTGCGGTCGAGTGGCAGGATGGACACCATCCCCTTGGGCAGGGGCGACCGGTCGATGACCTTTGCCAGTTCCAGTGTTGACAGGGGAGTGGAGGTGGAGGGTTTAAGGATGATAGGGCATCCGGCTGCTATGGCAGGGGCAATTTTATGGATGGCCAGGTTTATCGGGAAGTTGAAAGGGGAGATCCCTCCCACCAGCCCGACCGGGAAGTATTTCACCCATCCTTCCTTGCCTTGTCCGGCAGCCGTCCAGTCGATGCTGAGATATTCCCCGGGAAGTCGTTTGGCTTCTTCGGCGGCAGCCACAAAAGTGGCGATGGCCCTGTCTACCTCTCCCAAAGCCAGTTTCCAGGGTTTGCAGGCTTCCCGGGCGAGGATGGAGGTAAACCTTTCTTTATTTCTTTCGATCTCTCCGGCAATAAACTGTAAGGCGTTGTATTTCAGGTAAGAGGGGAGATCCCTGGCTTCCTTTTCAAGGGAAAGAGCAACAATAATGGCTTGTTCCAGGTCTTTTTCACTACCTTTGCAAGCCAGGGCGAATGGTTTTCCGTCAAAGGAATTGATCACCTCAACATAATTTCCGGTATCCTTCAATTCGCCGCCTGTGTATATTAAAAATTTCTCCATAATATTATCTGTTAATTGGTTAGAATGCTATTCCATTCAAAAATATTTATTTGCTTTTGAAAAAAATACAGGTAAAAAGCCTTGGTATTAAAAATTTAATTCCTATCTTTGCCGTCCCAAAAAACGAAGGTTAATACAAGATAAATGTACGCAATAGTAGACATAGCAGGGCAGCAGATGAAGGTCCAGAAGGACCAGAAACTGTATGTACACCGGCTGAAAGGCGATGAAGGTTCCCAGGTGGAATTCGGTAAAGTCCTTTTGGTTGATAACGAAGGAAGTATTTCAGTCGGACGGCCTATGGTTGAAGGAGTGAGCGTAACAGCCCAGATCCTTGCCCATGTTAAAGGTGATAAAGTTCTTATTTTCAAGAAGAAAAGAAGAAAAGGCTACCAGAAGTTGAACGGACATCGCCAGTATTTTTCACAGATCCTCATTGAAGAGATCAGTTTCGGTGGTGAAAAAAGGAATGATATCCCTCCTGCAACCTTTGAAGAACCGGAAGAGCCTGTTTATACAGCCTCTCCTGTTGAGGAAGACAATACAAGTTCAGAAATTTAATAATACAGTCATATGGCTCATAAAAAAGGTGCCGGTAGTTCCAGTAACGGACGCGAATCAGAAAGTAAACGTCTGGGAATCAAGATTTTTGGTGGTCAGTTTGCCACCGCCGGCAACATTATCATTCGTCAGAGAGGTACCGTTCATAACCCCGGTTTGAATATGGGTATGGGAAAAGATCACACCTTGTTTGCTTTGATCGACGGAGTGGTTGAATTCAAAAAGAAAAGGAACGACAAATCTTATGTTTCCATAATTCCGCTGGAAACCGAATCAAATTAAGGGGTTGTTTTATACAGCATTCTTCCCTTTGAAAATATATTAAAAAATCTCCTGGACTATCCAGGAGATTTTTTATTTAAGAACCGGATTCAACCTATTTTTGCAAAAAAATAAACCCATCCATGCTTCAAATCAATATTATCAGAGATAATCCGGGCTATATAATTGAAAGACTGGCCATTAAGAATTTCAAGGCGGAAAGTATCGTTGAAAACATTCTGCAGCTCGACAAAAAAAGAAGGGAGCTCCTGAAATTGCTGGATGCGATGCTGGCTGAATCAAACCGCCTGGCTAAGGAAATTGGCGTGCTTTATCAACAGGGCAAGGCCGACGAGGCAGGGAAGATGAAGGCAAGGACTGCTGAACTGAAGGAACAGTCGGGGCTGATGTCGGAAGAACTGGACCAGGTACAGCAACAGATGCAGGAAGAGCTTGTCCTGTTGCCAAACCTGCCGGCAGCCATTGTTCCGCCGGGAAAACATGCCGAAGACAACGAGATCGTCAACCATGGCGGAAAGGTCCCTGAAGTAGACTGGCCGTTGTTACCTCACTGGGACCTGGGTAGTAAATACGGAATTCTTGATTTTGAACTGGGTGTAAAGATCACCGGGGCCGGATTTCCCTTGTACCGGGGTAAAGGTGCCAGGCTGCAACGCGCCCTGATCAATTTTTTCCTTGACGAAGCCGTCAAGGCCGGGTATACCGAATACCAGCCTCCTTATGTAGTGAATGAAGCTTCGGCTTTTGCCACGGGACAACTGCCTGATAAAGAGGGACAAATGTATTTCGCCCCGGTTGATAAGCTATACCTGATTCCCACGGCAGAAGTGCCCATCACCAATATTTACCGGGATGTCATCCTGAAACAGACAGATTTCCCTTTGAAGAATGTGGCCTATTCGGCATGTTTCCGCAGGGAAGCCGGGTCTTACGGCAAGGATGTACGCGGTCTCAACCGCCTTCATCAGTTCGATAAGGTTGAAATCGTCCAGATCTCCCATCCGGACAAATCTTACCAGGTCCTCGATGAAATGGTGGAATATGTCATCACGCTGCTCAACAAGCTGGAGCTGCCTTTCAGGGTTGCCAAGCTCTGCGGGGGGGATATGAGTTTTGCCTCAGCCCTTACCTATGATATGGAAGTTTTTGCAGCCGGACAACAGAAATGGCTGGAAGTCAGCTCTATAAGCAATTTTGAAGCCTTCCAGGCTAACCGGATGAAGCTTCGCTTCAAGAACGAAGAAGGGAAAACTGAGCTGGCTCATACACTAAATGGCAGTGCTTTAGCGTTACCGAGGATAGTGGCATCGTTGCTGGAAAATCATCAGCAGCCGGATGGGATCAGGATCCCGGATGCACTGGTCCCCTACACTGGTTTTAACTTCATCAATTAAAGAATTATGAATCAAATCCTTACCTCCTGTAGCCGGGTTCTCATCCTTGCAATCCTGGTTTCTCCTTTTTTCTTTTCCTGTGGCTCCGGTAATCACACCACCGAAAAAGCAAGGCTCGACAGCTTGTCCACTTCCCTGCATATGCTTGAGAAAGAGATGAAAGATATTGATAAAGAGAAAGTTAAAAATACTTACATCTCATCAAAAGAAAATCTAAGAAAACTTCATATCATCTTTCAAAATAATCCCCTGGTCATTGAGGATAAGCAACTGCTTGATTATGAAGCACTTGTTATTAAATTGAACAAACTGGTCTCAGACCTCGAAAACACGGAAAAGGAGATCCAGTTTGCCAGGCAGCAGATAGAGCAATGGAATACTTCCCTTGGAAAGAAGGATTTTTCATCAGATGATTTTCAGACCTACCTGCATACGCAGTCGGAAGCCATCAATTCTCTTCAGATCATTTTGCAGCGGGGGATAAAAGAATGGGAGACATGCCAGGGAACGCTGGGAAGCCTTGAACCGGTAGTAACCAAAATACTTAAAAACGGGTGAAAAGATTCCCGGATAGCCGGATCCTGAAAACGATGAAGATGCCGGCCGGTTTTATTCTGCTGCTGTTATTTATGATCACCTCATTGGGATCTTTGAAAGCCCAGCAAAGTACCGAAGATCAACTGGCCAATATGTTTTTTCAGGACAAGGATTATGAGAAAGCAGCTGCATTATACGAAAAGCTGTTTGAGCAGAAGCCAGCCAGTTATTATTATACCTATTTGATATTCTGTTATTTAGAGATCAATGACCTGAAGAGGGCCGAGAAACTGGTGAGGAACCAGATGAAGCTGGAGCCCAGGTCATTAAAGTATGCTGTTGACCTGGGTTACATTTACAGTCGGCTGGATGAGCCCGGTAAGGCGCAGAAGCAGTACGACGATATTCTGAAGAACCTGCCGCCGGAGAAAAATCAGATCATAGAGGTGGCCAATGCCTTTCTTTCCAGGCGGGAGACTGACCTGGCCCAGAAGACTTACCTGAAAGGCCGGCAATTACTGGCAGGAGAGTATCCTTTCAACCTTGAAATGGCCTTTATGTACCAGAGTGCCGGGGATATCAACAATATGGTTGAAGAGTATCTCAATTATATTGAATTCGACCTTTCTAAGCTGGGATATGTTCAGGACAGGTTACAGGATGCACTGGCCAATGATCAGGATGGTACCAAAAATGACATTTTCCGAAAAGCGCTGCTGAGGCGGATCCAGAAATATCCGGACAAGACCTATTACAGTGAGTTAATGATCTGGTATTCAGTCCAGCAGAAGGATTTTGACCTGGGGTTTACTCAGGCTAAATCGCTGGACCGCCGGTTGGGTGAAGACGGGAAACGGGTGTATGACCTGGCGAAGCTGTGTGTAACGAACAATGTTTATGATATTGCTGAAGAAGCTTTCAGGTATGTGATCAGCAAGGGGCAGGAGAGCCCGTATTACGTCAACAGCCGCATAGAGTTGCTGAATGTATCCTATCTCAGGATCACTTCGAATTACAAACATACCCAGGAAGACGTCACCAGACTGGAACAGGAATACCTGAAATCGCTTTCAGACCTTGGCACCAATAACGGGACGGTCAATATTTTACGGAATTTAGCTCATTTGTACGCTTTCTATTCAAATAAGACGAATGAAGCCATTACCTTACTGGAGGATGCTATCAAGTCGCCTGGGTTGATGGCCCAGCTGGTTGCCGGGTGCAAGCTTGAGCTGGCTGATATCTATCTGTTTACCGGGGAGGTGTGGGAGGCCACCTTGTTGTATTCCCAGGTAGATAAAGCCTATAAGAACGATCCCCTGGGACATGAGGCAAAATTCCGCAATGCCAGGCTTTCCTATTTCATCGGCGAATTCGGATGGGCCAAAGCCCAGCTGGATGTGCTCAAGGCTGCCACTTCCAAGCTGATTGCCAATGATGCCATGGAATTGTCGCTGCTCATCGGAGATAACCTGGGAGAAGACACCACAGGCGCTGGGCTGAAGGTGCTGGCCAGAGCCGAATTGCTTGAATATCAGAATAAAGATGACCTGGCATTGGTTGTCCTCGACAGCTTGCCGAATATCCCGATGAGTACAGGCTTGCTGGATGATATGGTTTACCGCAAGGCCCTCATTGCCATGAAGCATGGTGAGTTTTCCAGGGCTGACAGCCTGTTCAGCAAGGTGGTGGAGTTGTATCCCACCGAGATCCTGGCAGATAAAGCTCTTTTCAAGGCAGCAGAGACCAATGAACTGCACCTTGGTAACAAGCAACGGGCCATGGACCTTTACCAGGAGTTGCTGACCAAGTATCCCGGCAGCCTCTATGCCGACGATGCGAGGAAACGCTTCAGGGCCCTGCGCGGGGATCCTGTCAATTAAGCCTTATCTTTATTAAAAAAAAGTGATAAGACCAAAAAAACACCTGGGACAGCACTTCCTGATCGATCAAAACATTGCCCGAAAAATAGTAGACGCCCTTTCTCTACGGTTTCCGGTGCTTGAAATAGGCCCCGGGACCGGGATACTTACCCGTATCCTGCTGGAAAAGACGGTCCCTCAACTCAGGCTGATAGAGGTGGATAGGGAAGCAACAGCATATTTAGTAAAAGAATTCCCTTCTGTTTCAGACCGGCTAATTACCGCGGATGTGCTGAAGACCGACCTGGGCGGCATGTTTCCTTCCGAATTCAGCATTATAGGTAATTTTCCATACAACATTTCCAGCCAGATCTTCTTTAAGATATTGGAAAACAGGGAGAAAGTCAAGGAGGTGGTGTGCATGATCCAGAAGGAAGTAGCGCAGCGGATGGCCAATCCTCCCGGCAGCAAGACCTATGGGATACTGAGTGTGTTAGTGCAGACTTTTTACGATATTGAGTACCTTTTCACAGTGGGGGAGCAAGTGTTTAATCCTCCGCCAAATGTAAAATCGGCCGTGATCCGCTTACGCAGGAACCGTAGGGAGTCACTTCCCTGTCCCGAGGAATTGTATTTCCGGGTGGTTAAAACAGCCTTCAACCAGCGGCGAAAAACCCTTAGAAATGCGCTGAAACCCCTCGTACCGGAAGCCGATCGTCTGCCGGCTGACATACTGTCGCGGCGGGCAGAGCAACTCAGTGTGGAGGAGTTTATTCACCTCACCAGCCTGATCGGGGAGATCATGTAACCATTTGTTCGGGTATTGGAGTGTTCGAAGATTTTGCTTTTCTTTACTGAATGGAACAGATAATCAATCAATAACAAGAGTGATTTTGGAGAATTATTTTGATAAACAGTTTGAGTTGAGATATTTCGAAATGGATAATTCCGGAGTCGCTTCACCGACGACTATCCTGACTTTGATAGAAGAAACAGCTGCAGATCATTGCCATTCAATAAATATGAGTTTATATGACCTTGAAAAACAACATGTTGGATGGGTACTGCTGGGGGGATTTATGCAAATGGACCGCTATCCCGGTTATAAAGAAAAGCTCATCATAAGAACCTGGCTTTCAACCTATTCAACCGTAAAAGGTTTCAGGGAAAATATCATTTATGATGAAAAGGGCAAAATAATCGGCAGGGCTAAAGGCATATGGGTCTTTTTTGATATAAAAAAGAGGAGACCCCTTCAAATATTTACTGACATCAGAGAGAAATGGTCGTACTTTAACGAAGAATCTGTAAATCAAGATATTACGAAAAAGATAGAAGCCATAGACACTGCAGGTTATAGTAAGGAATTTAAGGTCAACCGGTTTGATACCGATATGTATCAGCACGCACGTAAACAACATCAGATATTTACAATGGCTTATTGAGTCTGTTCCGGAAGAGATTGTTAATGATTTCTATTTGCATACCATTGATGGCAGATTTATCGGAGAAGCACAATATGGCGACACAATTGTTTCTTTGACCAATGAGGGAGTTAAGGCCAATACCTTCGTTCATACAATAAAGATTCAAGGCAATAATAAGGTTTGTGCCACGGCAAAAACAGTATGGAAGAGAATTGAATAACAGCACCAACGCGAAACACTGCTTGGGATTTCATTTGATTAGCCCTGAACATACTTATTTTTGCCTGCTGCTTTCCGGCAGCCAGGGATTTTATCCCGGGTTATACTAATTTGGAAACACTTTCCCGAAGGAAACGGGATTTGGTCCCTTTCTAATATTGTATAATATGCTGATATGCAGAGTGTAAAAAAAATAGATTGAATAGCCGACCTGGAAGAAGGAGCTTTTCAAAAATAAATACAGTATTTTTGTCTTAGCGATTTGTTATAAAACGTGGAGAATGGAGCAAGGTTTTGATAAGGAGAAAATGATAAGTCATTGGATTGAAAGTTCTGATAATGACTATTATACAATGATTGACCTGTATAAGACCAAACACAATAATTGGGCTTTGTTTATGGGTCATCTTGTCATTGAGAAATTATTAAAAGCTTTGTATATCAGGAAGGTTGGTGCGTTTCCTCCCCTGATTCATGATTTACGCCGAATATGTGAGAAAGCTGAAATTGTTTTGGATGATCCAATGCAAGTAAACTTAGACAGTATTTCCAGATTCAATATCAATGCGCGATATGATGATTACAAGCAAAGTTTTTATAAGCTTTGCACAGATGACTTTACCTCTGATTGGATAGAAAAAATTAATGAATGCAGATTATGGATAAAGGAGAGGCTTTAAGAATTAGTAAAGGATATTTGCAAAGGGTAAAGGATTCCGATATCGGGTTATTGGAAGCCTGGCTTTTTGGCTCCTATGTTAAAGGTAATCAGCATGATAACAGTGATATTGATATTGCATTAGTTATCAAGGAGAGAGGGGCACATTCATTTGAAACAGAGGTTCAACTGATGCTAATCAGAAAAGGAGAGGAATTAGCCATTGAACCACATGCATTTACGACTGATGAATTTGATGGTAAGGAGCCAATCGTTTATCAGATAATTAATTACGGAGAAAGAATTGAAATTTAGCATTCACCGATTGCTTTCCGGCAGCCAGGGATTTATCCCGGGTTATCCTGATCCGGAAACACTTTCCCGAAGGAAACGGATTTGGTCCCTGTTACTTTTTGTAAATTACAGATATACAATGAATAATAGCATTTTAGCGTGACAGAAGATTATTGTCTGTTTTTTCGGCTGCAAAATCAACACCTGACAGAGCAAAGAAGATCATAAAGGCATTATTCGATAAAAATCACCCTTTAAACCATGATCATTTTTTCGTAATTTTGTATAAATTGAATGAATTATGACTACTGTTGAACTGAAAAATATCCTTATCCATAAAATAGCCGGGATTAACGATAAATCATTCCTGTCAGCGATTAAAACCATTATAGAAACAAAAGAAGAAACGACTATCTATAAGACGACATCTGAACAACAGAAAAGGATTGAGGAAGGTCAGGAGCAAGGTTGATAGATGGTTTAAAGAAACATAATCTGGTCTTCCCGGGCAAAATTGGACCTATTTGAGATTTTGACCTTTTACTATAAAAGAAATAATTCGTTTACCTATAGCAAAAAGCTTAATTCAACTCTTCGTCAATCCATTAAGTTACTAGCAAAACATGCTGACATAGGAGTTCAGACTGATATCCGGAATGTCAGAATTCTCACAGAAAATGACTATAGCATATTCTATGAAATAAAACCAGACAATATTGAAATAATTACCATATGGGATAACCGGCAAAACCCTGATAAATTAGAAGTTAAACATTTGTGATGCGTTTATTTATTAGCCAGCTTGGGTTGGATTCTCTGAAGCAGGGATGAAGCCGGTTCACCCTGAATATTCCCTTATTGCCTGGGAACGTTAACAATTCGACACGATGTATCGTATCCATACGAAATATTGACTGGCAGCCGATTGGGAACGTAAACAAAAGGACACGATGTATCGTGTCCTTGCAAAATGTTGATTGGCAGCCGATTGGGAACGTAAACAAAAGGACACGATGTATCGTGTCCCTACGACTGCCTATTGGAGACAGCATCATGGTTCCATGAACCCCTTACTTCTTCAATTCTGGCAGCCGTCCCGGTGTCCAGGGTGCCTGAATCCTGTCAAGGTCGGTTTCCAGCTGTTTCAGGTCGGTTTCTTTTATCTTCCTGAATTTATTCATGACGGGCTCAAACTCGGTGATGGCGGTCTGCAGTGCGTCTGACATGGTTTTGGTGGGCGCGGAGGTAGAGTTCCAGATGCCCCAGACGACATCGTTGATGCGGCCGGAGATGGAGGGAGGCTGGTTCTCGTTTCGGTTCGACAGGGTGGGGTCGCCTTCCATGGCCACCTGCAGCAACCTGAGCTGACCGGCCAGGTTTTTGGCGCTGACTATCATGTCGGGAGTGGCTTTTGGTGCATAGTTCAGGACTTCCCTGATGGTTTTAACCCTATCTATGGTTAGTGAAAGCTCGCTTTGGGTACCGTTTATCACCCGGCTAAGCTCCGACACCTTTAGCTGAAACCCTGCCAGTGCCTTACGGTCGGGAGCAGGGAGGGTGGCGTTGTTAAGCACCACCGCATTAAACGGGACTTCAACGCCTAACGGGGTTTCAACCCCGTCAACCACCTTCGAAAGGCTTGCTTTGTAAGCGCCCGGCATGGCATAGGCCCCTGAGTGATCATTATTGAAAGGAAGTTTCCCTGCATTTACCGGCCAGGTAGAAGGATAACGGAAATCCCAGGTGATACGGTTAATTCCTTCGGAAGCGGAGGCTTTGAGTTTTCTGACCATATTACCCTCATAATCTCTGATGGTGAAAAGAAGATAGGGGTCTTCTTCATTATCCTCAGCGCGTATCTGGTCCCAGGCAGGGAAAGGGATCTTCTCCCCTTTTTTGTCGAGTTCTTTCTCCTGTTTCTGTCGTTGCTGTTGTTTCTTTTTAATGCTTTCCTTCAGATAGTAAGTAAAGGTAGCCCCTACCGGAGGGTTTTTTGCCGCATAATAGGTTTCTCCCTGTCCGTACTTTTCTCCCTTTGTCATAAACATCAGGGCGTCTTTTACAGGTAGAACGGCAGATTCCATATTCAGCAGCGAGTCAGATATATAGCGTAGCGGAGAATAATTATCAAGAATATAGTACCCTCTTCCGAAGGTAGCCAGTACCAGGTCATTTTCTCTTTTCTGGATGGCTATGTCTTTAATGGCAATGGTGGGCAGGCCTCCTTTTAGCTGGACCCATCTTTTTCCTGCATTTACTGATACAAATACACCAAATTCGGTGCCTGTGAACAGGAGATCCTGTTTAACATGGTCTTCAGCAACGGTCCAGACAGGGCCCCTGACCGGCAGGTTGGCGGAAATGTTTTTCCAGGTCTTTCCCCTGTCAGTACTTTTAAGAAGATAAGGACGGAAATCGGCATTTTTATGATTTTCGAAGGCGGCATAAACGGTATTTGCGTCGAACTGGGAGGCCAGCAGGAAACTCACATACGATATATCGGGGACACCGGGGAATTTATCGATCTTCAGCCAGTCTTTTCCCCCGTTTTCAGTGACCTGGATGAGCCCGTCGTCGGTGCCCGCATAGATCAGTCCTTCCATTTTTGGTGATTCGGTGAGGGAAACGATATTTCCGTAATAAGAAGTAGAAGAGTTTTTAGCCACGGCATCCACGCTCTGGATCTTTCCCATTACAGGCAGGGCGTTTCGGTCGAGCTGACGGGTGAGGTCGGGGCTGATGACTTCCCAGGAGTTGCCCCTGTCATCGCTCCTAAAGAGTTTATTGGCGGCGAAGTACAGGCGGGTATTTTTGTGGGGACTGATCAGCAGGGGTGAGTCCCAGTTCCAGCGGTAGGCTTCTCCTGAAGGAGGCTGGGGCTGAATGGGAATTTCTTCACCGGATTTGCGGTCGTAACGGGCCAGGTCGCCATACTGGGCTTGGGCATAAACAATGTTGGGATCCAGCGGATCTACCTGGGTCTCAAAGCCGTCACCTCCATGGGTTACCGTCCAGTCGTCGTTAACGATGCCGATACCGGAAAGGTTTCTGGAAGGACCGAACATGCTGGCGTTATCCTGGGTGCCTCCATACACATTGTAGAAAGGGGTTTCATTGTCGACCGAGACCTTGTAGAACTGGGTAACTGGCAGGTTGGGCTTAAACTGCCAGTTTTCGGCATCATCCCAGGATTCATAGATACCGCCATCACCGCCTATCATAAAATGTTTTGTATTTCCCGGATCGATCCAAAAGGCATGATCGTCAACATGACGGTGTTTGTTGCCCAGGTTACGCCAGGTTTTTCCGCCATCAACAGTAACTTTTGACCAGGTATCCATTGAATACACTTTGTCAGCATTTTTCGGGTCACAAAAGATACGGCTGTAATATTGAGGGCTTGTTACCGTGTAACCGTTTTGTTTTTCCCAGGATGCGCCCCTGTTGAGGGTGCGGAAGAACCCTCCCTTGTCGCCCTGTGCTTCAATGATGGCATAGACTATATCCGGATTAACGGGAGAAATGGCAATTCCGATCCGTCCCATCTCCCCTTCGGGAAGGCCGCTGTTGATCTTATTCCAGCTGGCTCCGGCGTCGGTGGATTTATACATGGCGCATTCCGGGCCTCCGTCGATGAGTGTCCAGACATGACGGCGCCGCTGGTAGGCGGAGGCATACAGTATGTCCGGATTACGCGGATCACAGATCACGTCATTGATACCTGTGTTGTCGCTGATGGTAAGAATGGCTTTCCAGGTTTTTCCGCCATCGGTGGTTTTATACAAGCCCCGGTCACCGCCGGGTCCCCAAAGCGGTCCCTGGGCAGCTACATAAACAACATTGGAATTTCTCGGGTCGACCAGTACTTTTCCTATATGTTCGGATGATTTCAACCCCATATTGGCAAACGACTGTCCGCCGTCTTCCGATTTATAGACACCATCTCCGAAACCCACTGACCGCTGGCTGTTGTATTCTCCCGTACCGACCCATACAACGTTGTGATTTGAGGGGTCAATCGTCACACAACCAATTGAATAAGAACCATAATTGTCGAAGACCGGGGTGTAGGTTGTTCCGCTGTTAGTGGTTTTCCACACATGACCGGAAGCAACGGCGACATAATATTCCGAAGGATTATCCGGGTTCACGGCAAAGTCGGAGATGCGGCCCGAGCAATAAGCAGGCCCTATTAGCCGGAAAGAAAGTCCGGATAAGGTGGTTGATGCTAAAGAATCAACGGATTTCTTCCCCTGACTCTGAGCAAATAATTGAAGAACTATCATCCATGAAATCAGAAGAACCAGAGAATTTTTCATAAAAAAAGTAGTTTTACGGGGTAAAGATAAAACATAAGTGAAGAAAGCCAAAAAACCTTCTACAGGCTTCCCTCACATGGCATCCCCGTTACTCTTTTATGAACTTTCCTGTCTCAGTGGTTTTGTCACTATGTAACCGGATGAAGTAGATCCCCCGGGGAAATTGTTTTACATCTATTTGATTGTGAGTGGATTCAACAGGTTTCTCCATGACAATCTGACCCAGGGAATTGAAAACAGACAGCAGGGTTTGACTGCCGGCCAGGCTGGTTTCAAAAGTAAGTATATCTTTCGCCGGGTTGGGATAGATCTTCAGCATTTCATTTGGTGAGGTTATTTCACTGAACCCTGTACCACCTCCGTTGGTTGTTTTAAGGATGGTTCCGGCGTCTCCCACGACAAAACCAATATCATGATTAACAAAAAACACCGAGTTTAAATTCTGATAGGTAGCAGAGCCGCTTGGTGACCAGGTCGCTCCTCCATCGGTGGTATAGATGATTCCACCACCCCATCCGGTGGCAAATCCGGTGTGAATATCCGTAAAGCGGACAGATTGAAGATAGAGATTCGTTACCCAGTCCTGTCCTGTCCAGGTGTTTCCACCATCCTCCGTACGTAAAATTACTCCATACCACCCGACGGCACATCCATGGTTTGCATCCGCGAAATATACCGAGGATAATGTATAAGTTGTCAGGTGGACAGTATGATTCCATTGGTTACCTCCATCTGTCGTTTTTAAGATCTCCCCTCCGTCTCCTACAATAAAACCTGTAGAGTCATTAATGAAAAAAACTGAATTCAATCGCTGGGTTGTATTGGAAACCTGGGTTATCCAATTCATTCCCCCATCGGTTGTTTTAAGGATAAGACCCTGATAACCAACAACATAACCTGTATTGCTATTGATAAAAAACATGGGTCCTAAATAATTCGTTGTACCGGAAACCAACGGGGTCCAATTTGATCCACCATCAAGGGTCTTGAGAATCAATCCTGCACCTCCCGCCGCAAATCCGGTATTTTCATCTGTAAAAAAGACCGCATTCAATCCGGTTGAAAATCCGGAATTCTGATTTGTCCAATGAGTCCCGCCATCGGTGGTTTTCATGATAATCCCCTGACCGCCCACCACATATCCGACGTTTTCATCAACAAAAAAGGCAGAACTCAGATAGTTGGTATTTCCTGTTTTCAGGTTGAGCCAGGTTGTTCCTCCATCGGTGGTTTTCAGGATAATCCCATCATAGCCTGTAACATAAGCAGTATTATTATCGGTAAAATATACCGAATACAGTTCCGATGATGTTCCGGAATTCAGTGACGTCCAGTTTGCACCTCCATTGATGGTTTTCAGAATTGTTCCTGTTTCACCAAAGGCATATACTATACTTGTGTCCAGAGCACATATGGCATACAGATAGTCGGTATGCCCGGTGGATAGTACATTCCAGTTTGAGCCTCCGTTTGTAGTTTTCAGGATGGTGCCATCATTTCCGGCGCTATATCCTGTTACAGCGTTCGCGAAACTGAGAGAACTCATCCAGCTGAAGGTTCCCGTGGGCATGGCTGTCCAGTTTACTCCTGCATCGGTGGTTTTCAGGATAAGACCATCGTCAGCAGTAGCAAACCCTGTATTTGCATCAGTGAAATAAAGCGATTTTATCGTGTATAAGTAGGTGCTGCCAGTCATGGCGATCCAATTCAGCCCGCCATCGGTGGTTTTTATTACTAAGCCGCTTCCACCTGCTGCATAGCCCGTGGAAGAACTGGTAAAACAAACTGCCCATAGATCTTTGGTGGTTCCCGGGTTTTGTTCTGTCCAGTTTGCTCCTCCATTGGTGGTTTTCAGAATTTTTCCATACCGGCCGGTGATATAGCCTGTATTTTCATCAACAAAACAGACATCTGTCAGCCAGGAATTTGTGGGTGAGTGCTGCGTTGTCCAGCTGTTTCCTCCATTGGTGGTCTTGAGGATCGTACCAATCCATCCCACCGCGTATCCGGTTGTTGCATTGACAAATTTGATGCTATACAGGTGGTTACCCTGGGGGGTCGGGTTCATCCACTGCCAGTTCTGGGCCTGAGTGGATAAGAATACGAAAATTGTAAGTGTAAATGGAAATAACTTTTTCATGCCACCAGGGATAAATTGATATTACACTAAAGTGATCATCGACGGATTAAAGATAATTAAATATTTCTTATCCCGGGCTGTTATTATTAGTATTATTTTAACAAGTTATTTCCTTATAAATTTATTTACAAATTGCTTATTTTCAGGTTTATACCAGAAGAAGAACCTGCGCTGGTCGTTTTTTTCTTCTGAAGTGCGGGCGATATAGACCGGCTTCATGGTATAGGGATCAAGCCCGGTATAATACATCACAGAAGCCAGGGTCATCGGGGTAGGGGTAAGGTCCTGCACCTGTTCGAGGCGGTAGCCAAGTTTTCGGGTTTCTTCGGCCAGGTCGGCCATATCGGCCAGGGTACAGCCCGGATGGCCTGAGATAAAATAGGGAATGAGTTGCTGATGAAGACCATTCCTGCTGTTGATGAGATCGAACTGTTTTTTAAGCTCGCGGAAAAGGGTGAAGGAAGGTTTCCTCATTACCTTCAGTACTTTTTCGGAAGTATGTTCCGGAGCCACTTTCAGTCTGCCGGAAACATGATTTCTGACCAGTTTTTCAAGATATTCGGTGTAGCCGTTTTTGGAGGCCTGATCAGCAGGACGGCCGATGAACATATCGTAGCGGACACCGGAACCGATGAAGATTTTTTTAATACCGTGGATGGCAGCGGCTTTATCGTAAAGTTTTATCAAAGGTTTGTGATTGGTATTCAGGTTTTTGCAGATAGACGGAAAGATGCAGGACGGGCGGGAACAAGCTGAACAAAGGCTGATATTTTCTCCTTTCATGCGGTACATATTGGCTGACGGGCCTCCCAGGTCGCTGATATATCCCTTGAAATCAGGCATTTGCGTAGTTTCTTCTACCTCTTTCAGGATAGACTTTTCCGACCGGCTGCTAATGAATTTTCCCTGGTGGGCAGAGATAGTGCAGAAGGTACATCCCCCAAAGCAGCCCCTGTGAAGGGTTATCGAATGCCTGATCATCTCATAGGCAGGAATGACGCCCCTTTTATTGTATTTGGGATGGGGAAGTCTTGTAAATGGTAGATCGTAGAAGGAGTCCATTTCTTTTTCTCCCGCTACCGGGTAAGGGGGATTAACGACTATCCACTGGTTTCCTGATTTTTCTGCCAGGGTAGCAGGTTGCAGGCGGTTGGATTCTGTCTCGATGATCCTGAACGCCCTGGCAAAATTCCTTTTATCCCCGGAGCATTCTTCGAATGACGGCAGTACCTGTGCTTTTTCAGGAAGTTCATCCGAAAGGACGGCCGTTTGCGGAAGGGTATTGACAGTACAGATATTTCTTCCGTCTTCCAATGCCCTGGCTATTTCTACAATTGCTTTCTCGCCCATGCCGTAAACCAGAAGATCGGCGCCGCTTTCCACCAGGATACTTTTCCTGAGGTTGTCCTGCCAGTAATCGTAATGGGTCAGCCGTCTCAGGGAAGCCTCAATGCCGCCGATTATGACAGGTACACCTGGGAAGAACTGTTTTAAAGCCCTGGTATATACGAGGGTAGGGTAATCGGGCCTGAAACCGGCCACATCACCGGGAGTAAAGGCATCATCGGACCGGAGGCGTTTGCCGGCGGTATAGTGGTTCACCATTGAATCCATGTTCCCGGCCGTGACACCGAAAAAGAGCCTCGGTTTACCCAGTTTCCTGAAATCACGCAAATCATCGCGCCAGTTGGGTTGGGGGACGATAGCCACTTTATACCCGTACTTCTCAAGGAAGCGGCCGATGATGGCGGCTCCGAAGGAAGGATGGTCGACATAGGCATCACCGGTAAAGAGGATGATATCCGGCTCTTCCCAGCCTCTTTTGAGGACTTCTTCTCTTGTTGTTGGAAGCCAGGCGGTAATGGAAAGGGGCATTAGCATCGGATTAATCCGTTTTCTTCGACTCAACTTAATCCAAGTTGAAGATATTCAGAAAGTTATACATGAATTAGCTTGGATTGAAGACAAAAGTATTATCCAAATATTTCAATACCGCTTTTAGAAATCTCCTC
The DNA here is from genome assembly GCA_026391855.1 of Bacteroidota bacterium. Lineage (GTDB taxonomy): Bacteria > Bacteroidota > Bacteroidia > Bacteroidales > CAIXZF01 > JAKLIX01. Next base: position 16,905 of record JAPLDE010000047.1, read on the forward strand.
CAGAAATCCTGCAGGGTCATTATCTTCTTCTATTAATACAGGCTCAATGAGAGGGTCTATTTGCCTGCGTAATTTCCAGAGAACAGGTTCAACCTCGAAAAATCCTTTATCCATCTTTTTAACGACAAGGGCTACATCAATATCACTATATTGATTTGCATTTCCTTTTGCATATGAGCCAAATAATACTACTCTGGAGATATCGAATTGTTGTCTGACTAATATGACATATCTTCTTACTTTGTCGATAACTTCTGCTTGATCCATATTTGTAATGAGGTTGTTCTATTGATAAGGTCAAGGCATTTTTCTTCTGATAACTGTTTCATTAACCGGTCTTTATATTCAGGATAACGGGTTTCTATATTAAGTGGTTCAAGTTCATCAATTAAAGATTGCTGACCATCTGACAACAAATCTTCGAGGTTGGTTTTCTTTGCTAAAAAAGGCAAGGTTATGTGTAAAAGGAGGAATCTCCCAAAAAATGAAGGAAAAATACGCCTTTAAAATTTTTTCAATTGACTGATGACACATAAAACCCACATAAAGATAACGTTTGCTACGTAACATAGCTAAAGCAGTTTCCAGGTCATATTCTGACAGGTCAATCCAATACTTTATTTTTTCCTGATTCTCCATCTTTAATCCTTTTCAAAGATAGACAAAGAAAACATTCAATTTTGGTTTCTCCTTATTTCCAATTGGATACAAATTATTGAAATCTGCTTACAGAGTTTTAATACCTTGTTCTGTAAAATAGCCCTTTATGAGCCTGGCAGGGGTGACATCGAAGGCCGGGTTAAAGGCTTGTGAGCCCGGGTTACAGGTAAGGATCTCATGCATTTCACCGTCTTTATCGGGTCCCATTGAGAACAACACTTCAGCCTGGTCTCTTTCTTCAATGGTGATATGATCACCGTCGGGGCATTCGGGATCGAAGGTTGATAACGGTGCGGCAATATAGAAAGGGATACCGTATTCTTTAGCCAGTATGGCTTTTTCGAGGGTGCCAATTTTGTTGGCGGCGTCACCATTGACAGCGATACGGTCGGCACCGGTAATGACCAGGTCAACCAGGCCTTTCGACATGAGGTAAGCCGCCGCATTGTCGGGGATGATGGTATGGGGGATTCCCTGGTTTGAAAGCTCCCAGGCAGTAAGCTTTGCTCCCTGGCTACGCGGGCGGGTCTCATCCACCCATACCTTGATGTTTTTTCCTTGCTTAAAAGCTACATAAACAGGAGAAAGCGCACTTCCGTAATCGACCAGCGCCAGCCAGCCTGCATTACAATGGGTCAGTATGCGTGCATTTTCCGGGATCATCTCGTTTCCATATACCCCTATCATTCTCGAATTGAAGACATAGGCATCAGCGATGGAGGATGCTTCTGCCAGGGCCAATTGATAGGCGATCTGCGGACCACTCTTTACAAGTGCCTGTATTCCTGCATGATACACTTTATCTGTTGCAAAGAAAAGGTCCCTGGCGGTTGGCCTGGTGTTTTCTATCTCTTTTTTAGCCTGTTCCAGGAAGATCAATGCCTGGTCCATATTTCCCGGGGGAATATCTCTAAAAGCCTGGGCCATGGCATAACCGGCTGTAGCGCCAATGGTACCGGCACCCCTTACGGTCATGTTTCGGATGGCATTACTGCTGACCTGGCAGGAGTAGGAGGTGACGATATCGAAACGGAAGGGAAGCACACGCTGGTCGATCATGCACAACGCCTCTTTTTCCATCCAAACCGCCCGGTAGTCAAGGCCATTCACTTTCATAGGCAGAATTACTAAGGTTCCAGTTCACAAAAGGCCAGCCAGGCCATCAGTCCCATCCCGATTTCCAGCGACTTCTCGTCCACATCAAAGGTGGATTTGTGCAGGTTGTTGACAAACCCGAGGGCTTCATTCCTGGTTCCAAGGGCAGGACCGGCTTCTTCGGGCGGTCCTGGCCGGCCATGTCCATGAACTCCGCGACCGCCTGGGCATAGGGATAGGGTGAGGAAGGCGCGGCGCCGGTGGGGGTCGTGTTGCTCATGGCAGAAATCCTACCACGGAATCCCCGATTTGCGGAACTGGAAGATGATGGGGCGGGCGCGAACGCCGTCGAACCGGCGGCCCCGCAACCGTCGAAGTTCTCTCCCCGCTTGCCCCCCGCGCCTTTGCATCCTATA
>JAPLDE010000228.1 GCA_026391855.1 Bacteroidota bacterium
GAATATCATTTTTTTTATCTCCCGAACAAAGGGTTTTATAAAGAGTTTTCTTCAAAACTAATCCATCTGGTGTAATATCTACGAATTCAGAAAGAACTTTTACATTCAACAAGCTCATATCTTCTACAAAATGATACCAATGTTGTTTTTCCTGGAATTCAAAATGGATGAATATAGCCAAATTTGTAAGATCAAAAAGTAGTCTTTTTTGAGTCTCATTGCACACGGACAATTCAGCTGAAATTCCTGCTTTCTTCAAATTAGCATTTGAAGTTTTTTGAAAATTTTGTGATATTGTAATTGAATACAGGTTTTCTTCATCTTCAAGAAAATCATTGATGTTTGTATTATTTTTGTTTTCGAAAAAATAAGAAATCGCTGGAATATATTTTAGAATCCGTTCAATGTATTTGATGCTTTCACCCAACTGCTCATGAAATTGTTGCATCATACATGGTACATTACTCTTTTGTGAATTTATAATATCTTTATAATCATTTATCCCACGATCAAATGAACTTGGTCTATATGCGGCATTTGAATGATTAGGATTCTCTAACCTATAATATCCTCCTTCGCTTGCTTCAATAGAACCATCTTTTTTAATTGTGGCTTTCTTTTCGAAATAAATGTCACCAAAAACATATTTTACTAATCCATCACTGTCAGAAGTCTTAAATTTAAAGTAGTATAGTTTACTACGCTCATTTTCTGGTGTAATTTTCAAACCATTCCAATCAAAGGTGAAATCAGGATTGACTGGAATTGTTATACAAATTGGCCATTCTCCTGTTTTAATGTCTTTTAGACAAGGCTCCACATATTTGAAATATTTCAGGCTATTCTCCGAATTACGAAGAATTTTGCCTATTTGAAGTACTGTATCGAGGCTCATAATATTATAAATTATATAGTTTCATGCCATCACCTCCCCACACCCGAATCCCTGGCTGTTTTCTTTACCGAATCCGGCATAGTAACCTGTTTTTATCAATTCAACCGGGGCGGTTAGTCGAAAATCGTATAGAAAGCACTTTAACATGGTCTCCTGGGGAGTCCCGGTTTTGATGGTTGCCAGTTTACTTTGGACGTTAGAAATAATTTCCAGTTTGGCATCCGTGAGGTTGAATGATCGTGGCGGGAAGTAAGCGTTGTATTTTTCGGCCAGGTTGTTAATGAAAAGATGCTCATAATCAGGATGATCGGGCCAAAGATGGTCCACTTTTCCCGGAAAACCCGGCCGGGGCTTAACCAACAGAACTGGTGAAAGAAAGCGGAAAATCATCCGTTGACTAAAAACCGGATCAGGAAGCCTTTCAACCGTTTTTACTGTAAAGAACACTTTGCTCTTTGTGTCTCCAATAGCGAATTCACCTCCTGAAAACAACCCCCGGATAAAAGGTTCAAGAGCTTCAACAGGCAGAAATGACAGAATCAGCGAGGCCTGAGGCTGAGTAAACTTCATACGATCACCGATAACCCTGAATTTTACGGGCACTAACCTCGAAAAACAAAAAAGCTTGAAGCCTTTCTCCTTGTTTAAAAACCCTCTCTGGTGGAGAAAAGCTGAAAAAGCAGGATCCCCAAAACTAATGGTCTTATATATCCAGGAAGATAATTCATACTGGTAATTTAAAGGTAACTGATTACCCCTTGGCAAATCTGCCTCGAGTATAAGTTTAAATCTCATGGTACAATAGTAAAATTTACCAGAGACAATTCACGTCTCTTAAAATATTTTTCAGAACTTTTTCTTACTTATTTTTTCATTAAGGTATTTCCTTAGGGAAGACGGGCTTTCTACCACGATTTCGTCCATCAGGCCCAGGATGAAACGGCCGATTCCGTCAAAACCCGATACTTCAGCTCTGAACCTGAAAAGGTTTTTATCAGCAGGGGAAAGGTGGTCTTCGGCCATAGGGTACTCCTCGGTTAGCAGGGAGGAAGCTCTCATGCTCAGGAGGAGTGAGACTTCTATTTTTTTATGTCCGGAAATCCTGAAAAGATCAACCTCCCGGGCTTGGTGAACCGGGGCATTTTCCCAGGCGTTGGGTAAAATCTCTACATGGTTGATCCTGGCAGTTTTAAATAATTTGTTGCTGCCGTCAAGGGTATCGTAACACCAAACATAGCTGTAGTTCAGGGTGAATTCAAAAGGCTCCACAATGCGGTCGCGGACAGTATTGCTGTTTGGTGACTGGTACTGATGAAAACAAACCTGTTGCTGATCTTCAATTGCCCTGATCAGGGTGACTATTTTCTCAGATTGTTCTTTTTTGATGACAGGGTAGGGGACACCTTTAATATCATACAGGAAATACAGTTTTCTGGCCAGGTTCTGTTTGATGGGGATTTCATCATCCAACGCAAGAATGGCCCTGTTCAATATCCAGGATTCTTCCCGGGTGAAGTGAAGTAACTCATTCAGACTCTTCAGGTAAGGACTTTGTTTGTCGATTTTATAATACTTATCTGAACCGGTGATTATGAACCCGGCATCGCGGAAGGTGTTTAAATTTCTGTAAACTGAACGTCTGGATAGTTCGAGTTTCTCAGCCAATTCGTCAACGGAATACCTGTTATCGCCCGAAAGCATCATCATCATCCGTAGTAACCTGTCAAACCTGGCTTGATCTGCCATTTTTACAAATTCTAATTGATTTTTTTATTCACTGTAAATATATAAATTAAATCCGTTCTTTAAACCGCTCTTATTTCACCAATTACATTCCCTCCCCTGACCCCTCCCGGATAATCTTTATCCGCCAGGGTAACTTCATCCGCGGGAGGGGAATGCTTTTTCCGGCCCTTTTGGCTACGGGGGTTTAATGCCTAACGGCATTTTGGTAATATGCAGATATGCCGATTAAACCCGGATTGGCGATCGTCACTTCGTCACCTCGTCACCTTGTCACTTCGTCATTCCCGCCTCGGGTCTTTTTTGAACGGTAACTTCGCCATCTTCAGCACGTTGACGCTGGGGAAGCCGAATTCTTCCACCACCAGGCCCAGGATGAGATATACTCCCTGCCCGCGGAAAGGATATTGCCTGAGGGAATCAGGAAAATGAACGGTATCGAAGAACTCTCCTTCATTATCAAGAAAAGCGGCAAAATGCATCCATTCTTTCTTTACCGTCCGCACATATTTGATGGTGACCAGGCTACCCACCATCCTGACGACCTTTCCCAGCCGGTTTGTCATTTCCCTGGCCATGATCTCGCCACGGAAAGGGGTCATCAGCAGGTCGAAATAGGTCATGGTGACCGGAAACCCCAACAGCTCGATCTCGTCGTAGGCGTCCTCCAGCGGGTCATACTCCAGTTGCGGCAAGGTAAAGGTCTTGGTGAATTGACAATTGATAATTGACAATTGACAACTGCCCTGACTGCCGGCTGCCGACTGCCCGCTGCCGACTGCCGACTGCTCACTGCCGACTGCCGACTGCCCACTGCCGACTGCCGACTGCTCACTGCCTGGGAACGTAAACAATTGGACCCGATGTATCGTGTCCCTACAAAATTCCGGCTGCCCGCCAACGGTATCCGTGCGGTCGCGGGAGGACACGCCATGGCCTGTCTCTACAAAACTTCTTCCTTCCCTTCTTCCTTCCCTTCTGCCTTCTGCCTTCTGCCTTCTGCCTTCCAGATGCCCTTCCCACATCAGCGTCGCCTTGCTTTTCCCGGTAAACCGCAGCGCCCCGGTCCGGATCAGGATGATGAGCTGTTCGATGCCCGGCTGCACCCGCTCGATGAAATCGCTCATGTTCAGGTAGTTGCCGTTGCATTGACGCTCCGAAACGATGCTTTTGGCAAGCTCGCTCTCCAGGTTGGCGATATGGATGAAGCCGATGAAGATTTGGTCACCATATATATTAGTAGTATAGTCGCTGCGGTTTACACAGGGGAGTTCAATATTGGCGCCGCAGCGGCGGGCCTCGTTGAAATACACCCAGCCGGGGTAAAAGCCTCCGAAGTTGTTGATCACTGCTACCATGAACTCCAGGGGGTAGTGGGATTTGAGGTAAAGGCTCTGGAAACTCTCCACGGCATAAGAGGCTGAATGGGCCTTGGAGAAGGAATACCCGGCAAACGATTCGATCTGCCGCCACACTTCTTTGGTGACTTCGTCGGGATAGCCATAGCTCTTGCAGTTGGAGAAGAACTTCTCCACGATGCGCTCCAGTTCCTTCTTCGAACGGTGTTTTCCGCTCATGGCACGCCTGAGCACATCGGCATCGGCCAGATCGAGGCCGGCAAAATGATGGCATATCTTCAGCACGTCTTCCTGGTACACCATCACCCCGTAGGTTTCCTGCAGCTGTTCCTTCATCACCGGGTGGATGTAGGTGAAGTCGTTGGGGTGATGAAAACGGTGCACATATTCCCGCATCATGCCCGACTTGGCTACCCCCGGCCGGATGATAGAGCTGGCAGCCACCAGGCTCAGGTAGTTGTCGCAGCGAAGCTTGGTAAGCAACCCGCGCATGGCAGGGCTTTCGATATAGAAACAACCGTTGGTTTCGGCCCTTTTCAGCTGGTCTTTCACCTTGGGGTCTTTCTTGAATACCTCCACCCGGTGAACGTCGATGCTCAGCCCGCGGTTGAGGCGGATGATGTCGACGCATTCTTTGATATGCCCGATTCCCCGCTGGCTGAGGATGTCGAGTTTTTCGAAGCCGAGGTCTTCCGCCACATACATATCCCATTGGGTTGTGGGGAAGCCTTTTGGCGGGAGGTCCAGCGCCACATAGCAGGTGAGGGGCTCTTCACTGATGAGGATGCCGCCGGCATGGATGCTGCGGATGTTGGGGAATCCTTCCATCTGCAGGCCTATCTGCTTGATCTTCTCTACCAGGCTGTTCTGGTTGGTTACCTTGTCGGGCTCCTTCAGCAGGTCGTCGATCTCCTGTTTGGGCAAACCGTGAACCTTGCCCAGCTCCCTGAGGATGGAGTGGGTCTTGAAGGTCGACATGGCGCCGAGCAGGGCGGTATGCTTATGTCCGTAGCGTTTGAAGATGTAGTCCTGCACCTGGTCGCGCTCTTTCCACGAATAGTCGATGTCGAAATCGGGCGGACTGGTACGGCGGGGATTGATGAAACGCTCGAAGTAGAGATCGAGTTCGATGGGGTCTACATCGGTGATGCGCAGGCAGTAAGCCACCACGCTGTTGGCTCCGCTGCCCCGGCCTACATGGTAGAAGCCGCGGCTCATGGAGTAACGGATGATGTCCCAGGTGATCAGGAAGTAGGCCGAGAACCCCAGCCGGTCGATGATACCCAGTTCATGCCTTACACGCTCCAGGGCAAGCTTGTTGTGGCGACCATAACGGTATTCCAGACCGTCCTGCGCCAGCTTTTCCAGCAATTCCTTATCGTCGTAACGGTTACCCGTAAAAGTCTTCTTGTTCTTGATGCTGCTGAAGTCCATGGTGATATGGCATTCATCCAGCAGCTTTTCCGTGTTGCGGATCAGCTGGGGATAGAGCTCATATTCCTTCCTGAGCGTGTCGGGCGCTACCAGGCAGTCGAGGGGAGAGGCTACCTGACCGGGAGTGAGCCGGGTAAGCAGGATATTATTGTTGATGGCCCTGAGGTTGAGATGAAGGTCGTACTCCCCGCGCCTGGCGAAGCTGGCCGGATGGCGGATGACCAGCTTGGAGGGATGACGCTGCCATTGCAGGGATACCAGCCGGGAAACCTCCGAAGGACGGATACCGGCATATTCGTTTTCCAGCAGCTTGTTGAAAGGCTTGGCCCCCAGGGGATAGATGGTATATACATCGGGCATGACAGGCGCTTCGGGAGGATACTCCGTCTGGCTGAGGTTGTGGCGGGTGATGAACTCGTTGATCTCGCGGAAACCGTTGTTGTTACGGGCCAGCAGGGTGTACAGGTGGTCGTTCCCGTTACGGATGTCGGCACCCGCTGCCGGCTTGATCTTCTGCTCCTTACAGGCTTTGATGAAATCCATCATCCCGGTAGTGTTGTTGATGTCGGTCAGGGCAAGCATGGAGATGCCTTTCGCAGCGGCTTCTTCTGCCAGCGTTTCCACCGCCATGGTCCCGTAGCGGAGGCTGTAATATGAGTGGGAGGTTAAATGCAAGGGAATGTGTTCATGTGATCATGTGATCATGTAATATATTGATAATGATATAATTACTAATTACTAATTACTAATTGTTAATTGTGAACGGAAATAGCTCGTTGGATGGAGTGGGGGCCGTACCGGATGCGTAGTTTGTCGAGTGCCTGGTACAGGCGGATGAGTTCGGGGGATTCTTCGAAGAGGTTGAGTTGCTGGTTTCCGTGGACCAGTCCGCTGAGGCGGATGCCGATCAGCCGGATGAGCATACGGCGCTGGTAAAGGCGGTTGAAGAGGTCTTTCACCACTGCCAGGATCACGTGGTCGAGGGAGGTATAGGGGATCTGTTTTTGCAGGGTATGGGTGTCGAAGTTGGAGTAGCGGATCTTGACGGTAACACAGGAGGCTATTTTTTCTTTTTTACGAAGCTGGAAGCATACCTTTTCGACCATTCCGGTAAGCAGCTGGTTCATATAGGCAATGTCGATGCTGTCCTGTTCGAAGGTTGTTTCGGTTCCCACCGACAGCCGTTCGTGGTAGGGGAGCACGGGGGTAGGGTCGATACCGTTGGCTTTGCGCCAGATGACGATACCGTTTTTTCCGAGTACCCTTTCCATCATCTCAACCGGTATCCCGCTGAGGGTATGGATGGTGGCTATTCCCATGGAGCGGAGGGTCTGGTAGGTCTTGTCGCCTATCATGGGTATTTTCCTGATCGACAGCGGGTCGAGAAAGGGCTTTACCCTGTTGCCGGGTATCTCCAGCAGCCCGTTGGGTTTGGCTTCGCCGGTAGCGATCTTTGAGACGGTCTTGTTGGGCGAAAGCCCGAAAGAGATAGGCAGCCCCGTATTGTCGATGATAGTTTTCTTCAGTTCCCGGGTCCATTTCAGACAGCCGAAGAAGCGGTCCATCCCGGTAATATCGATATAATGTTCATCGATAGACGCTTTTTCAAATACCGGCGCCCGTTCGGCTATGATGGCGGTGACCATCTTCGAGTATTTGCTGTACATTTCCATGTCGCCTCTTACAATGATGGCGTCGCCGCAGAGTTTACGGGCCAGCTTCATGGGCATGGCAGAACTGACGCCGTATTTGCGCGCCTCATAGCTGCAGGAGGCCACCACCCCCCGGTCAGACATGCCCCCTATGATCACCGGCTTGCCTTCCAGCTTGCTGTTGAGCAGTCGCTCTACCGATACGAAAAAGGTGTCGAGGTCGAGGTGGATGACGTGGCGCTGCCCCACCCCCGGCCCCACCCC
>JAPLDE010000198.1 GCA_026391855.1 Bacteroidota bacterium
CTGTCGTCATTTCACCCTTGGCCAGGACCAGTTTTTGTGCCAGTATGGTTACCGACCAGAACAGGAACATGATGGTAAAGCCGCTTGACAAAGCCGACATGGTGTTTACCATCTGGGCCACCCGGGAAGTATCTCCCATGGCAAACAGAGAGAAAAACCTGCCCAGTATCTGGAACAGTGGTGCTCCGGGAGGATGGCCGACCAGCAGCTTGTAGGCAGTGGAAATATATTCGCCGCAGTCCCAGAAACTGGCGGAGGCTTCTGAGGTCAGTATAAAGACAATACTGGCCGCAATACCTACCAGCCATCCCAACAGGTTATTGATTCTCTTAAAGGTCCAGGTCAGATGGTCCATCTTAATTGTTGTTTGGTTTGGTCTCAGGACTGAAGGTAGCCAGGAACGTGTCAATTTTCTTGGCAGCCGCCTCCTGTTTATTCTCGGTGGCAAGTTGCGAAAGCCTTCTTAACACCGCCAGATCAGTGTTCTTTTCCTTGTCGAAATACTTGGCGAACTTGGGTTTCAGAGAATTGTAATACTTGATATCCTCCTGGATAATGTCAGAAACCGTTCCAAGCAGCTTGTTGGCCTTATCCATTGCCCCGGCTTTGTAATATACCTCAACAAAAGGAAGCATATAATAATCATAATGCACCTTTTCATTGGGGAAGGCTTCCTGGCAGCGATCGAGCACCTTGATGGCTTCAGCTTTTTTGTTTTCTCCCACCAGCTTTTGGGCTAACCTGGCGAAATTGTTTTTCGGGATCATGACATTACGGTAGCTTTCCCTGTCAACGGTAACCCTGGGATCGTTCAGATTGCCCCATTTGCATTTGTTCATCAGGATATCGAAAGAGGGTTGTGAGGTAGTGATCCCACCCAGTCCCTGTACCCTTTCGGAAGCAACCACAGGCATAAATTTGTAAACCATTCCTTCCAGGTGGCAATACTGGTCGATCTCCATAAAATCTTCCACGGTTGAAGGATTGGCGAAATACAATGGCCTGGTCCAGTTGCTGGTAGCCAGGAAATCGAGAAGCATCAACTCATTTTTAAAGAGGTAATTCTTCTTCATCTTCCATTCGATGGAAGGTACCATTCTGTTTGCCAGCTCTTTAGGCACAATGCCGGATTTTATACAATTGGCAGAATCAACCTTCAAACGGAAACTTTTGGTTGGAATATAGCTGATCTTTTTACCATTCTGAAGGGCCAGTTTGGTTTGTTCGTCATCACTGTTAATAAAGTCGATGATTTGTTTAACATCAACAAAATCAGGTATTTCCTTGTCATAGAAAGGAATATATTCATTCAATCCTTTATCATATTTATTGGGAGGGATGGTAAGAGGGAGGGGATCGGATTTGTACATTTTCCTTGACAGCTGATGGATATACCAGTCGCCTGAAGCCAGCATAAAGTTGACCACCCGTACGTCGGTCCTTACGCCTTCCACTTCCTGGGCATACCAGAGGGGGAAGGTGTCGTTATCGCCGTTGGTGATGAGGATGGCATTGGGGGCACAGGATTCCAGGTAATTGCAGGCAAAGTCCTTACAGGTATATTTATGCGCCCTGTTGTGATCGTCCCAGCCCTGTTGTCCCATGATACCGGGTACCAGCAGCAGGCAGACGACCGTTATTACCCCGGCTAAGATCCGGGGATCCAGGTTTTTAAGCTTTGATGAGAGATAGTCGAAGAGGGCCAGTACACCCAGTCCTATCCAGAAGGCAAAAGCATAAAAAGACCCTGCATAGGAATAATCTCTTTCGCGGGGCTGGTAAGGTGTCTGGTTGAGCCATGTAACGATGGCCAGTCCTGTCATCAGGAAGAATAAGGTAATGATCCAGCTGTCCTTTGGATGTTTTTTTACATGGTACCACAAGCCAATCAGGCCGAGGATAAGGGGCAGGAAGTAGAATTTGTTCCTGGCCGGGTTTTTCATGCTGAAAGGAAGGTTGTCCTGGTCTCCCAGCCGGGCATTGTCGATAAAGGGGATGCCGCTGATCCAGTTCCCGTTTTCGATGCCGCCATAGCCTTCCACGTCGTTTTGCCGGCCGACGAAATTCCACATAAAATAGCGGAAGTACATATGCCCGATCTGGTAGGTGAAGAAAAACCTCAGGTTCTGGCCAAAGGTAGGCTTGTAGAGTGTTTCCGATGTTCCGTCGTTCTTGGTGGTCTGGATAGGGATCCCTCCTTCTCCGCCCCAATCCTTGTAAGCGCTTACATGGCTGCTTTTCTGGTTGCTCCACATCCTGGGGAAGATGGTCGTAAAACGGGAGTCATAAACAGGAACTGTTTGTTTTCGGTCGTCAACAATAACATATTTTCCGGAAGCCTTATCGCGCTGGTAAACCGGGCTGCCATCCTCGTAGGAAGTGACCGGCGCCATATAATACTGGCCGGAGAAAAGGGGCCAGGTACCATATTGTTCACGGTTGAGATAAGACAGAAGACCGATGGCGTCTTCCGGGTCATTTTCATCAATAGGAGTATCGGCATTTGACCGGATGATCAGCATAAAGAAAGAGGAATAGCCCAGCAGAATAAAAGTGAAGGCCATGATCAGGCTGTGAAGCAGGGTCTTCTGTTTCTTTTTGGCATAATACAGTCCAAAGCCGATGAGCCCGGTGAGCACAAGAAAATAGACAATGGTGCCGGAATTAAAAGGAAAACCGAGGGAGTTGACGAAGAACAGTTCAAAGAGTGCCGAAAAGTTAACTAATTGAGGAATAAGGAAATACATTATTATCGAAAGGATAATAAAAGAGAGCAAAGTGGTAAGGATGATTCCCTTTTTAGAGGTTTTATATTTCTTGTAATAAAAAACAAAACAGAGAGCTGGGAGGGTGAGCAGGTTGAGCAGGTGGACACCAATGGACAGGCCCATCAGGAAGGCGATGAGGATGATCCACCGATAGGATCCTTTTTCCTCAGAAACGACCTCCCATTTAAGGATGGCCCAGAATACCAGGGCGGTAAAAAAGGAAGACATGGCGTACACCTCACCCTCCTCGGCAGAGAACCAGAAAGAATCAGAAAAAGTATAAGCCAGGGCTCCTACCAGACCGCTTCCCATGACAGCCCACATTTTACCGTCGGTCATTTCCCCGTTGCGGAGCACCACTTTCTTGGCGAGCATGGTAATGGACCAGAACAGGAAGAGGATGGTAAAAGAGCTGCTGAGGGCCGACATGGTATTAACCATCACGGCTACCCTGGAAAGGTCTCCGAAGGCCAGCAGGCTAAAGAGGCGGCCGATCAGCTGGAAGGTTGGGGCTCCGGGAGGGTGACCCACCTGTAACTTAAAGCTGGTGGAAATGTACTCACCACAATCCCACCATGAGGCTGTCGGTTCCAGTGTAAGAAGGTATACAATGGTTGCAATCAGGAAGACGGACCATCCCAGGATGTTGTTGATCTTTTGGTAATTCTTCATGTGAAATAGTTCAGTTTATGAATGAAAATACAGGACACTCATCGTCATCACCCGGTTTTAAAGGAATGGCAACCGATGGAAATCCTATCACTTATCAGTAGTTTACGGCAGGCGAAATTATGAAAAATAGTTTAATCTTGTGAAGATGAAAAACAGAGATTTCGGAAGAGTTGGAATGTGTTTATGTGTTCAGGTGTCCGGGTGCTCAGGTGTTCGGGTGAGGAAAAATGTGAAAAATTCTTGATCCGTTTGAAAAATTTTGTACTTTTGCGCTCCTGAAAACCGGAGATATTGTCCGATGGTGTAATTGGCAACACGTCTGATTTTGGTTCAGAAGAGTCCAGGTTCGATTCCTGGTCGGACAACAAAAACCCTGTAATTATCAAATAGTTACAGGGTTTTTTGTTTTAAGAGGGACGGTATAGGGGACGGTAAAATCTGTTCAAGATTGGGTTTGCCCTTTTTATCGGTGTTAAATATCAAGGTTTACAGAATTCTGCTAACCCTATTGAGTCAGGTGGGTCGGTTTGTCAGATTTCTGACAAGGCTATTGAAACCATTGATACAAAAAAGATACTTTCTGATATTGCCGGAGTATCACAGTAAATTTTTTTTTAGAGATCAGCAAAATCGGGTTTAGAATAGGTTGCTGTTTTTTTCTTGTACCGATTCCTTCCTTACCAATGAAAGGTGAAATTTTTTTTTGTTTTTTCCATGTGATAAGTATGGAGGGGGTTATATATAGAATGGGGGTACACAAATAAAATAAAACAACCTGGTTGATTTACATTCAGGCATACACCATATTTAAAAATTATTAATCAAAGTTCTTGGCCCTATTGTAGTAGTTTTGTGAGGATTTCGGGGTTAACCAAATATTAAAAAAAAGAACCCGATTACAAAATGATATTAAACTTTACTGTAAGAAGGTGTTTTTCCATATGATGTATAAACCTGCCGTTTTTGTGATGAATTAGCAGGCGAGGCCAAAGTTTACCTATCCTCACAAATAGAAAATTATATTATCTCACTAATTGTAACTGACGGAAATGTTTTCTGTAATTGAAACAGTTTCAATAGGTTATAAGATTTGCAAAATTCCTTTCTTGGATGATTACTAGTTTTTGATGCATCGAACAGAAAAACCGTAAATTTTTGGTTGGACAGTCTCTAGGATTTGAGCAGATGAATAAACTAAATTTAGATCTATTGCGCTATTGGAACTAAACTCTGAAGAACTCCAAAAAGGGGCAGCACCATTTAGATTGTTAAAGTTTCCACTTTCGTCTCGATGGCCAGAGCCTAAGGCTGTAAAACCACTAATATTGGTAGCTCCTGTATTTTGGTGAAACCAATGAATAGTCCCTATTTCTTTCATTTTACCACCAGCAAGCTCTGATCCAAGATAATCCACCAAGTTTTGCCACTCTTCATCGATTGGGATATGCCAACCATTTGGGCAAATTCCTTGCGTTCCTGCTGTTGTAGAGTATTGCATCATTTCATTCCATTGATAAAGGCCTCCATATACATTACACCTTGCAGGATTGTTGTCATAACAATATTTCTCAATAAGAGGATTGTTTGTTTGATTTGATGAACCATTGATCATCGTTCCAATATTCAAATTTTCCTTCATCCAACATTGGGTGCCAATAAGGACAGTATTATATGATTGTCCACCGTAAGAAAATGAAGGGATTCCGGGACATGATGAACCCATTGGAGGATTTGTTAAAGTAATCTCAACAGTATCAACTGAGGTAGCACAGGTTGTACTGACAGACCATGTTAAAATATAGGAGGTTCCTGAAGTACCAGTAAAACTTGAAGTTGGGTCATTGATTTGTAAAATTGTGCCCCCCATTCCAGAAACAATAGTCCAAGTCCCGGTTCCATTAAGAGGGGTATTCCCAGCAAGATTGGTGGTTGTCCCAATAACTGTTTGGTCAGGTCCGGCAATTGCCTGTGATGGCAACGGGGTACATCCTGCCGGAACAAAAGTCCCATCAAGGTCACCATAGCAGGTACCTTTCAGGTTCAATAATACAGAAATATCACCTGTAAGGGTCACATTCCCGGTTTCAAAAACCCAATTGCCAGCTGGGAAAGTGGAAATTGCCCCTGCATACCTTTGAAGAATGAGCAAGGCATCAGTAGTATTCAGGTAGTTACTAAGATTAACATCAGCAGCCCTCCAGGTTAAACCTGTCAAGGGTCCTAACCCCATAAATGCCCAGAGTGCGATCAACGCATCAGTTGAATTGATCCCGCCAACCGGTCGGGTAGATGATACTTTCAACTGATAGGTTCCCTCTGTAGTTTGGCAAAAAGAATACCGGCCTAGGTAATCGGTTGTAGTGGTTTGTAAAACCTCACCGGTAGTTGTCCTAAGTTGAACCTGAACATCATACAGAGGGGTTGCAGCATTGTTTAGGTAGGTTATTTGGCCGCTGATATTTGGACAAGTTTGACCTGAAAGAATTGTTACCTGGTCAACAAATAGTAATGTTGTTAAAGTTAACGTAATCAATATCTTCATAATGTGGATTATTAAGTTGCAATGTAAAAATATGAAAACATTTTCAATAAAAATTTAATCTGTGAAACAAAAAAAGTGTTTTTGGTGTTAATTCATATAGGGTTTATTATAAACTAAAAATCCATTCACATATACTCAATCGAATATTAACTTTAAACAATTAATTATGGAATACGCAGATTCACAATTGATTATTGAGGTCGGACATTGTCTGGGAATGGACTTAAATCCTGTTATTCGAGAAATACTCACAACTGGAGTACCGGACGGCATTGAAGATGAGGGATCATTTAAATTTGAAAAACGAATTAATCCTGAAGACTTTCAGGTATTTAATAAAATTAAATTTTTTTGTGATCCTAACATGCCTTCTGGAATTGAGATCTACAAAATTGTTTTTTCAAGGTCATGTAAAGAAATAAATTTTGATAGTTTTAAAAGTCTTATCAATCGTTTGATACTAAAATTTGGTGAACCAGGTAACCCGGATGAAAAACCTAGACAAATTAAATTTGATGTTTCGAAAGATGGGGAAAGTGTATATTATGAAAATGTTTGGATTATTGAAGGGCCAATCCGCAGAGAAATAAGGATAGAAACCTTACCTCCATTTAAAAAGATTTTACCAGACGATATTATGGAACTCACCTTCGAATAGTGATAAAATTAACTGAAAAGCATACATATTAAAGGATTTTTCTGGAATGTCTAGTTTGATAACTTGTAGAAATTTGATCGTATAGACTTAGACAATTTCATGATTTCCAAAGTGTAATCCTCAATAATGAAAGGTTTATAAAGAGATTTCCTTTCCAGTAGCCGCTGACCGGCCTTGGCTGGTGTGGTCCCGGGGAGCGATAGCGGATCGGGATCCCGACGAAGGAGGGAAGCGCCAGGCGCAGTCGGGAAGCGGCGACGAGGCCTCCCGGCCTGAGGGTAAAAGCTGATATATTGAAAAGGCAGTCCATCTTTAAAGATGAACGCTTCACCAGGAAGTGAAACGTAGCCTCCTGTTTGTAGACAAATGGCGGAAATACAGATGAAAAACCTGTAGGGGTGTACTTTTTTTGAGATGAACTCCCTGAGAAGTGGCACTTTCAATATCAAAACCCTTACGCAAAATGAGTTAAAAGTCAGTAAATCTGCGTCTCAGCGTCTCTGCGGTTTTATTAAGTCTCCTATCAGAAAATCTTACCTTTGAAACCCAATATTCTATCCTAAGTTGAACTCATCTTAACTTGTAAGCCATTAATACCGCAGAGACGCAGAGGCGCAGAGATATTTAATCTTATTGAGGTGAACTGAAATTTACAGAGAGGTTCCTCCAGATGTTGGAAAGATTATTGAGGAATTAATTTCTCCAGGGATTCCATCCCGGATTCAACCGGAGCCGAAACGTTATCGAACAGAGCCGGGATTTAGTCCCTTACGTTTTAATCAAAAAAAACTGTTTGTCCCCTTCGGTCAGGTATAAGTGTAGGAGACCATGCGGTCCGGGTAAAAAAAAGAAATGGTTTCTAAAGATATTTCCTTACCAGTCGCCGCTTCCCGACCTTGGCTGGTGCGGTCCCGATGAGCGGTAGCGAATCGGGATCCCGACGAAGGAGGGAAGCGCCAGGCGCAGTCGGGAAGCGGCGACGAGGCCCCCCGGCCTGAGGGAAAAAGGTGAGATATTGAAAAGGTGTCCCTCTTTAACGACGAACGCTTTGCAAGGAAGGGACCAAATCCTTGGCAGGCTATGGAACCTATTGAA
>JAPLDE010000011.1 GCA_026391855.1 Bacteroidota bacterium
ATATTAAGCTGCTCCGCAAGCGACGCGGCCGGACGCAGGACGAAACAGCCTTTTCCCTGGGCCTCAAGCGGCCTACCCTGAGCGGGTATGAAAATGCAGTGGCCCAGCCCGATATCGATACCCTCATCGCCTTTTCACAATATTATAAAATAGCGATCGATACCCTCGTTAAAGCAGACTTGTCCGCACTGCCGGAAAGCCAGCTGTCGCAACTTGAAAAAGGGTTCGATGTGTATATCTCCGGTTCCCAGCTCCGGGTGCTGACCACAACGGTTAACACCGACAATAAGGATAATATCGAACTGGTGGGTGAGAAAGCCAAAGCAGGCTATGCCAGCGGCTTTGCCGACCCCGAATTTATCAGCGTACTTCCTACCTTTCAACTTCCTTTTCTTCATAAAGAACGGAAATACAGGACTTTCCAGATCAATGGCGACTCGATGCTGCCTATTCCGCATGGCTCCTGGGTTACCGGTGAGTATGTCCAGAACTGGAACCTTATCCGGAACAGACATGCCTATCTTATTGTTACCCGGGAAGAAGGAGTGGTTTTTAAAGTGGTGGAAAATCTCATTCAGGAGGAGGCTAAGCTTACCCTTCATTCACTGAACCCGGCCTACGACCCTTTTGATATCCCGGTTAAAGACATCCGGGAGGTCTGGAAATTCATCCATTATATCAGCTCCGAACTCCCTGAGCCCAACCTCGAAACCAATGATATGGCCAGGGCATTGAGAGAGCTTAAACAAGAAGTGAAAGCGATACAGATCAAACTGGATCTGTGATGATTTTTCCTGAAAACTTCCGGATATTGTTAATAATTATTTTGCTCTGATAATACGCTGACTTATTAGCTTTGTATAGATTCGGGTGATCCTGATTGTCTAACGCTTTATGGTTGACTTCTATGATTAACAAAAGGTTACTTTCCGTTGACATGCTGCGGGGGTTCGCCATCGTGGCTATTCTGGTAATTCATCGTATTCATTATCAGTGGACTGGTATGGAAACCAGGGAGATACTCCATACCCATATTGCCGGTATATGGGCACCCTTTATTATTCTCACGATCATATTATTTACTATGGCCGGTATTTTCTATTTTCTGACCGGCGTGGTAAACGCTTATTCCATCTTTAACAGGTACTCCAGGGATACCTGCAGCAAAAGCCGTTGGATGTGGGGAGGCATTATCGGCGGGCTGTGGCTGATCATGCTCAATTATTTTCATCGCATGTTTCTGGTCAATGGTTTTGTTGCCAAAGCCGATGGAACTGAACCTGAATTCCCGGTCGGGTTGCTCACCGGCTGGGCCAGGTCCGGTTCGGATGTGGTATTTCGCTGGTCGCAAATAACAGAACCCGGGACGCTCTCATTAATTGGTATGATATTGATTATCATTACATTGACATTTGGAATCTTATTTAAGAACGAGAACCACAAGCATATTTTCAGGATTAATTTCATTTTAACTGTGTTAGCGGTCATTTTCCTGGCTGCCTCCCCATTTATGAAATACTGGCTCAGGCCGGAATATGAATATGCTTATCAACACGGACATTATTTCTATGCTGCCTGTTTGGGCCATGTTAGCCAGGAATTCTGTCTTTTCCCCAACCTGGGTTATGGATTTGCCGGTGCCATTATCGGACTGGCACTGGCCCGGAAAGAAGACCCGAAGCGAATGCGGCGGCGCAACCTGATCTGGGCTCTCTTTTTGTTCATCATCGGATTGACGGGTGTTTTTCTTTTCGACAAACACGATGAATTCGGGAAGAGGGTTATCGGAGCCTGTGTGAGTTACGTTGAGCTTGGTATCTTCATACTGATGTTTAATGGTTTGCTGAAGATGTATGATTTTGCCAAAGAAGAGAAAAAACTGAAGCGGTGGAACCGCTCACTGGGCATCAGAAGGTTTGGCATGGTAGCTCTTACCGTCTATTTTTTCGAACCTCTGGTGGCTGAAT
>JAPLDE010000057.1:0-43891 GCA_026391855.1 Bacteroidota bacterium
CCCCCGACCCCTCCCCAGGAGGGGAGGGGAGTAGTAAGTCCGTATTTGCTGAGTTTTTCCAGTATGGCTGGTTGAGGGGATGAACCGGTTACTCCTTCAATGGGTCTTTTGTCGAGGTCATAGCAGAGGGCTGTCCAGTTGCCGGTTTCGAGACATCGTGCCATGTGGATTTTCCGGATCAGGGCCGGGAGAACATGGGAGGTTTCCAGGTTATAGTTGTCGTTGGGACCGTAAAGGTTTGTCGGCATCACACTTAGAAAATTGCAGCCATACTGGCGGAAGTAATTTTCGCACATTTTGATCCCTGCAATCTTGGCGATGGCATAGGGTTCATTGGTGTACTCAAGTTCACCGGTAAGCAGGTATTCCTCTTTCAGCGGCTGTGGGGCTAAGCTGGGGTAGATACAGGAACTTCCGAGGAACAGCAGCTTTTTCACCCCGTTGAGATAAGCAGCATGAATGACATTATTCTGGATCATCAGATTCTCATATAGGAACTGCGCTCTGTAGGTGTTATTAGCCATGATCCCGCCAACTTTGGCGGCAGCAACAAAGACGTATTCAGGTTTTTCTTGGTTGAAAAAAAGGTTCACGGCCGACTGGCTGGTGAGATCGAGTTCGCGGATAGTTCTGACTATCAGGTTATTGTAGCCGGCATTTTCCAGCGTACGATAGAGAGCGGAGCCAACCATTCCAAGATGACCAGCAATATAAATTTCACTTTCTTTTTCCATGACAATGGTTGGGAGAAAAGTTTAGGCAATTAAATACTACGGATGTGTGCTTTGGCAAAGTCAGCCTCCACCATTTTTCTGACGAGGTCGATAAAGGTGGTTTTGGGTTCCCATCCAAGGGTGTTTTTTGCTTTTGAATAGTCGCCGATGAGCAGGTCGACCTCAGTGGGCCTGAAATAGCGGGGGTCGATCTCAACGACGATATTTTTATTTTCGGTAAGACGGGCTTTTTCATTAATACCGGAACCTTCCCAACGGATCTCATGACCCAGGACACTGAAGGCTTGTTCAACAAATTCTCTGACGCTATGGGTCTGGCCGGTGGCCAGGATAAAATCACCGGGATGATCAGCCTGGAGGATACGCCACATTCCTTCGACATATTCAGGTGCATAGCCCCAATCCCTCCGGGCATCGAGGTTCCCAAGCCGGAGGACATCCTGCAAACCTGCGACAATGTTAGCCACGGCCACACTGATTTTCCTGGTAACGAAAGTTTTTCCTCTTCTTTCCGACTCATGGTTAAAGAGGATACCGTTGCAGGCAAAGAGGTCGTATGCTTCACGGTAATTTACCACTATCCAGTAGGCATATAGTTTTGCCACGCCATACGGGGACCTGGGATAGAAGGGTGTATTCTCATTTTGCGGTACCTGCTGAGCTTTTCCGAAGAGTTCGGAGGTTGAAGCCTGGTAGAACCTTGTTTTAAGGCCTGATTCCCTGATGGCATCCAGGAACCGAAGGGTCCCGATCGCATCCACTTCAGCTGTATATTCAGGGACTTCGAAAGAAACCTGGACATGGGACTGGGCACCCAGGTTATAAATCTCATCGGGGTGGATCTTTTCAAGCAGGCGGTTCAGGTTTGAGGAATCGGTGAGGTCGCCGTAATGCAGGAAAAGTCTCTTGTTCAGGAGATCAGGGTCCTGGTACAGGTGATCGATGCGAAAAGTATTGAAAGAACTGGAACGGCGGATGATACCGTGAACGTGATAACCTTTTGTAAGTAGCAGTTCAGTAAGGTAAGAGCCATCCTGTCCTGTGATTCCGGAAATAAGAGCAGTCTTGGGCATAATTATGGAGGTTATGGAGGTTATGGAGGTTATGGAGGTTATGGAGGTTATGGAGGTTATGGAGGTTATGGAGGTTATGGAGGTTATGAGGAATTGGTAAAGTTAAAAAGAGTCTAAATTCTTTTGATGGCACCGGCAGGGATGTTCACTTTAATCGTGTAACCCAGGTGGTCGATTCTGAGAATAAGGCGTTTACTGCCCTGAAGGGTAATTATTTCACCGATGAGTCCATTCATTGAACCGGATATGATCTGAACTTTTTCACCCGGAGAAAGGTGTTCTTCGAGGACTTCCAGTTCGTTAGTGTTAGCTAGCAGGATCTTCAGTGATTTTATCTGGCTGTCAGGGATTTCGGCAGCTTTACCGGAAAAAGTAACGAATCTTACCACACCCGGAGTTTCTATTACCTGCAGGTATTGTTTCAGCTCGATATTAACAAAAACATACGAACGGATCAGGGGTTCCTCTATCCATTTTTTCCGATCGGACCATTGTTTTAGTTTCCTGACCAGGGGCAGGTAAGTTTCTATACCAATTCTGTCGAGCAACAGTTGGGTTTTCTTTTCTGAACGTGGTTTTGTGTATATGGCGTACCAGGAGGGCATGGGGCAAAGATAATAAGAAGGAAGAAGGCAGAGGGCAGAAGGCAAAAGGAAAGTTTTAATGGAGAAGTGGAAGGTTGGAAGGAAAGGGAAAAAGGGGGAATTGTTTTTTTGAGAAAAGAGTTTGGAGATTTTAAAAATAGTATTAATTTTGCGCTCCGATTCAATAATCCTCCTTAGCTCAGTTGGTTAGAGCATCTGACTGTTAATCAGAGGGTCGCTAGTTCAAGTCTAGCAGGGGGAGCAAAAATATCAAGGCTTTCAGAAAATTTTTCTGAGAGCCTTTTTTTATTTACTACATAATTTACTACACAACTTATACTGCATCTATTGGTTTCCTATTCCAAAACAGAGAAACATTATTTCCATGTTTAAGATGTAGAAATTAATGTAAGTGCTTAATAATCAATAGGAATTAATGGTTTTACGTCAGTTTCCCAATTCCATTAACCTCAAGCTTCATTAAATCTATACCTTGCTTCATTTAGCTCTAATTATTGGGGGATAATAGACGGATAGTACCGTATTTAATTGCCTGTTTTTGATGATATTAAGTAAGAATAAACAGCCCCGCCTTTATAGCAGGGTTGCTTATATATTTTCCTCCACACTTGCCTGAGAGGAATAGGCTAACAGATTTTCAGGCTCCGTTATTTTTCCTTACGTACACCTTTGTGAGGCTTTCCGTTTTGATTCACATCATTAAACTGACCAGTATTGGTGTCACGTTTGACCCACTGTTCAGTTTTCGGATTGTAAACTTGCGAACATTCCCGTACAGCACCGTTTCGATGTCCGTCTCCGGTTTTACCGTTTTTTGCCATGGTTGACAATATTTGCTTCATAAGCCATTTAATACTGAAGCACTTACGGGTTGCCCAAGGAAGAAATTTGGCAGCAATATAAATTGTACTACTTTTACGACTGAAAATATGGCCCCGCCGGACATATATATTCAACCACCCGAGGTTTTACTTCATTGGCTTGAGTTTTAGTGCCTAAACTGTTTCAACAGTTTATCTATTTCATGATTTGGTAAGCTTGCATTTATAAGAGCAAGTTTCTTCAATAGTTCAGTTCCTTTTATTTTTGTAACTATTTGGTCTTCGACAAGTTTAGTGATTACCCATAGGCTGCCATGCACCTCAATACCAAGATTTTCTGCCTCGCTTCTCAGTTTTTTATCACCTGTGAGTAATAAACACTTTAGGTGATACGATTTCCAAAGAACAGTTTTGTCAGTGATGCCTTTAAAAAATCTCTCCGTTGGGAAATTGCTTATCTCTTCAACTTCGTCTTCAGTGAGTGTAAAAACGTTTAGTTTATTAGCTCTGATAAAAGATTCAATCCTCTCTTTCTGAGTCGATTCTAAGATTTCCTTAACGACAAAATCGGTGGTGCAAATCTCGAATTCCAATGCAAAAAATTCCGGCAAAACATCAATACTGATGATATCGAAGAACACATTGGTATCGGTTATAATCAGCTTCATACCAAGGGCTGCATTTGTTCTCTGAATCGCCATACAGACGTACCGACAAAATAAGCAGCCTCATTTACTGAAATAAGCTCTTTACCTAAGGCCAGATATATTAACCTTTCAAAACGAACAGGGGCTTCCTTACTCCAGTATCGACCCGGTTCGTTACCGGGCTCATGCAGCTTTCGTGTTCTATAACCAATATTTAACTGCTTATATACATAATCGTTAATTATACCTAACTGTAAAGCACGGGAAAACAAAGCCGAGAATGAGATGCCCCAACGTTCTTTAATAAATTTTAACTCGTTCTGATAAAAATGGAACCGGTCTTTGTGGAGGTCTTTCCGTGCCATATCCTCAGGATATAACAACGCACAGGCAAACGTGTGGCAAAGTTTTTCTTCCTCTTTCTGCTCAATTCCTTCAGGAAAGGTAAGGGAATGGTGCGCAAGTTCATGTAATGCAGTAAATCGTCGCCGCACAATATCATCATTTGGAGAAGCTTTTCGGAGAATGATTACCTTTTTGTCTCCACTATCAGCTTTTAAACCATCAAATGAATTAGGAGCCTCAATTTCAGCGACTTTGTATCCTTTATCTTCAAGCATCTCAACAACATCTGGTATTGGGTCGTACCCCAAATTCCATTTGCTACGCAACGCCTTTGCAGCATCTTCGGCTTCTTTGACATCTGAAACAACTTTAGAGTAAATGAAATAGTCAACAGGTTCTTTAAGGTTTAAAATGTTTTCTAGTTCAAAATACCGTTCCAAAACTTCCTTGGCCTTTTCTTCAACTGCCTCTTCTTCACTTTTTGATAATCTAGATCGGTATTTTCGGTAGTCGATATTAGTTAATTCGACCGCAACTGCTGGTTCAGAGAAAAAGAAATCGACTGGAACATTCAGAACCTCAGACAAGGTATTCAACAAACTACTATCGGGTTTCATTATACCGTGTTCATACTTATTAAGAGCTTGTTTCGATATAACATTCCCTAGCCTATCAGCTAAGTTCTGGAGCGACAACCCAGCCATTTTTCTGGCTGAGAAAATTCTGTTGGCAAAGTTGGTTTCCATAAGTCTGTTTGATTTGGGTTGACAAATATACAAATAAAATATCAATCGTCTACATTTTCATGAAAATATTTTTAGTGGTTGCAAACTATACATATTACACTATTGATTATCAAACAGTTTATGATTTTCTTAGCTCAAAACCTGAGTATGAGTAAAGATTTGAAGACAATTGTATCAGTACCCTTTCCAAACAGTTCTGAAATTTGTCTTTGAGTTAACCAGACAGTTTCCTCTTGAAGAACAACCTCAATTTTAACAGTTCCATCAAGAGTAGTATATAATATGATTTCTGATTTGGACATTAACTTATTTGGATGTGTAAAACATTATCAAAGATATCCAATTGACTGAAGCTTTTATAATGAGGTTTTCAAGAAAGGAGAATGTTTTACAAATTGCTTTATGGTCGGCATAAAGAATCAGATTGTTTAACAATCAGTTTAACAATACTTTGAGTATTAATTTTCCATAAAACGCTGTAGTCAATGAGGGTGTATTAGTTGCAGCTTTCGACCGTAAGGGGAACCAACCCGGAATTCCCTAAAAACAGTCGTCTCATTTCAACAAAAGCCTGCATTATTTTAATGCTCACCATAAGGGCCGTTTCGCTTTAAAGAATAGAGGATATCATTACTACCCCTTGCTTAGTAAAAACATAGGGGAAAGACGTTGAGTGTTTCAGATTGGCGAACCGGTCACAATTTGTGACCAGTTCCGTATTTTCAATTTGGTCGAGTTGAAATCTGAAAGTTTCCGGGAAACGGTTGACATTACGTTTAACTGCTTGATTTAATACTTTTGTGCCGACACCATACATCTCTGCCAAATCACGGTCTACCATTACTTGTAATCATCTGATGGTCAAGATTCGGTTCTGGATTTCCTGATTTGTTATTAACATTCCCATATCATACTTGAATAATAATCTTACCATCAACCTCTTTGTCCCTTATTTCAAAAATAGGCAAATTAGCCGACTTTTTACTTATTGGCCGAGTTTGGATTTAATTCTATTTAAGAGATTATAAATTAATGTCTTGCAAATTCAACTTCCAAAGAAAGCTGTAGTCAAAAAGGGTGTTTTGGTTGCGGCTTTCGGCCACCGGGGGAGAAAAAACAGAGCGAGAGTTATTTTGAATACTTAAGAGTACTGAGGCTGATTAATAAGCCTACGCTTTACATATCAGATTTCATTGAGAAAAATCGAAACCATTATTATGATAAACTTACTCCTGCTTTATAAAAAACCAGCGGGTTCAGTTTCATATGTGATAAATGAACTTAATATCAGCAAACAAACTGCTAATGCCTTAATACAGGAATTTGTAAATCAGGGAATCCCTAAGGAAAAGACAGGTTTCAGCCGTAACAGGATTTTTATTTTTGAACAGTATCTGAATTTGTTTAAAAGGTAAAATCAACCAATTGAAGAAAACTTTGTTTATTACCTCAAAGGGTAAAATTAGTTTGAAGACATACATAATCAAATCGAACGCAAGTGTTGTAAAAAATATAAAGCTTAACCATGAAAAAGGTTGTGTCAGATAATAACAAAATTGATGTTAATCAGGTAATTGTCAATACATTTTGGAGTATAATAACCCTGGCGGCCTTTTCATCCTGTGCAGCAACCGGGGAAAATATTAAACCAAAGCCATTGCTTATTCAAAAACAGGGAAGTTTCGCTGTTGGCGGCAGTATCATTACCAATCCAGGAACTTTCGACCCATACAATCCCACTCCTATCGGGCAGACATTACATGGCGACCACGCCTATGTGGTTTATCAAATTCCAGTAAAGGCTCGCAAATTTCCCCTTATATTCTGGCACGGTGCAGGACAATTTTCTAAGACATGGGAAACCACACCTGACGGCAGAGAGGGCTTTCAAAACATCTTTCTCCGACGTGGTTTTGGAGTGTATCTTATTGACCAGCCAAGACGAGGTAATGCAGGACGGAGCGGTGTCACAGCCACAATTACACCTACAGCAGATGAACAAACATGGTTTGATACATTTCGTATTGGTATATGGCCTGAATATTTTCAGGGTGTGCAGTTTTCAAAAGACCCGGAGACCCTGAACCAATATTTTCGCCAGATGACACCCAACACAGGTGATTTTGACATAGAAGTAATTTCAGATGCAGTTTCGGAACTCTTTAACAAAATCGGGCAGGGAATACTTGTTACCCATTCCCAAAGCGGCGGTCCGGGTTGGATAACTGCCATCAAAAACCCGAATATCCGCGCTATTATTTCCTATGAACCAGGTAGCAACTTTGTATTTCCGCAGGGTGAAGTACCCGCTCCCATAGCAAGTTCTGCAGGTCTACTCGAAGCTGTCGGTTTACCGATGGAAGACTTTATTAAGTTGACCAGAATTCCGATTATTTTATATTATGGAGATAATATTCCTGCAACGGCAAATAACAATCCGGGACAAGACGGTTGGCGGGTACGACTTGAAATGGCTAAACTATGGCGAGATGCAGTAAATCAACATGGTGGTGATGTAACCATACTGCACTTGCCGGAAAAAGGCATTTACGGTAATACCCACTTTCCCTTTTCGGATTTGAATAATGTAGAAATGGCAGACCTCATGTCCCAATTTCTTAAAAATAAAGGATTGGATTGATAATATCCATGTTCTGAAAACATCAACCTAAATGATAATAAGCCTGATTTTACAGCTAATTTAGCAGGGTGGAGTGGCTTAGGTAAAAAGCGTCCTGGTAATAAATGAATAAACAGGTGCCTTCCTTGATGGTCTCAACGACAGGTTTAACCAGTTCGGGAGGCAGAGAGGGGCAGCCATAGCTTCTGCCGAGACGCCCTGTTTTCCTGATAAAATTTTCGGTGGCATAATCAGCTCCATGAATAATAATTTCACGTTTCAGTGCATTGTCATTGAATCCCTTCTCCATGCCATCGAGTATCAGCGACAGTCCGACATTGTATCCAAATATTTGTTCTTTTGTTACATAAAATCCCAGGCTGCTTTGGAATGATCCAGATACATTTGAGAAATGCCTGGCATACTCATCGCCGGTGTTCCTGCCATGAGCCACATAGGTGTTGAATAAAAGGGTTTTGTGTTTTATGTCGATTACATATAGCCGCTTGTTTTTACTCGATTGGGAAAAGTCGACGATAGTGAGGATATCGGAATTCCGGAGTTTACAATCGGTCTCAAGTTTCAGATGGCCTTTTATTGCAAGCTGAAACACTTCACTGGCCAGACCGTTCTTCGATAAATTCAAAAATGAATATAGGTCACATTCCTTTTCCGGGGCCAAAGCTGGAATGCCAGAACCCGCCTTATTTAATACCGGAACCAGAAGTAACAGGAGACTCAAAAAAAGCTTCATCATTTTGCAAAGATACTCAAATATTTTATAATGAAGGAATTGAAAGGGATTATAGGTTGCCAGAAAACACTTATCACCTTCATTACCGTCAGGTTTTGTATCTTTATCTGATAATTACTCTCTCAGGATGTTGAACAGAATCCATTTCATTGCCTTTATCTTCCTGCTTTCCTTTACATCACAGTACCAGAATAAAGTATCTTTTTCTGCATCAATAAAACCGTTGAACGCCATCAAGGGTTTGGACAGAGCAGCGCTCATTGATTTTGCAAAACAATACCTGGGTACGCCATATCGCAGAGCCAGTATTGATCCCAAAAAAGGCTTTGATTGTTCCGGCTTTGTCTATTTTGTGTTTAAGAAATTTCATATTGACGTACCCCGGAGTTCAAAGGAGTATCAATCTCTGGGTAAGGCATTGAGACCAGAGGAATTCAAGGTGGGTGATGTTTTGGTTTTTTATGGCTACCTGGACAGGGCCAATATCGGGCATGTAGGCATTATCTGTGAAGCGAACGGAATGAAATCCAGGTTTATCCATGCCTCTTCAGGTAAACCGTATGGTGTAACTATCAGCGAACTTGACTCAGATGGGTACAGGCATCGTTTTTACAAATGTATCGACGTGATCAAATAGCAAAAAGATACGGGATTATTTTTCATCGATCAGCAATTTTGTGAGCCTTTCATCCCTATTATATATATCTTCATAAAAGTTGATCTCACCCTTCTCATTTACCCAAGCGGTTAAATAGCCGATATATACCGGAATTTTATTTTTCAGCATATAGGTATATTCCTTTCCGGCATGCATGGCAGCGTCGATTTTTTCCGGCGTCCAGGTTTGGTCATCTTTCAGGATGGCGACCGCCAGGGCCCTTGGTTTCGCCACTCGGATACAACCATGGCTGAAAGCCCTGCTATCTTTTGAAAAAAGGCTTTTGGCAGGGGTATCGTGTATGTAAATATCATCTGAGTTTGGGAAGATGAATTTGACCAGTCCCAATGAATTATTTTTTCCAGGCTTTTGTCGAACCTTACCCTTGTTCCACTCCATGTTGTGCACCCTGAGGTAATTTTTATTTTTTACAATCCCTGGTTTCACCTCTTCCTCTATGATGCTCTGTGGCACAATCCAATAGGGGCTGAAAACGATTTGGTTCATAATGCCGCTGAAAATAACTGTTTTCGTCAAATTTGTCCCTACGATAACGGAGGATTCCAGCTCAATTTTACCATTGCGGACCAGATTCAGCTTAAAAGAAGGGATATTGACCACGATGTACACTTTTGAACTGTCGAACTTGGGAGAGATCCACCTGCACCTCTCCATGTTAACAATGATCTTTTTAATGCGTTCGCTTATTGGTATATTCACCTTACGGAGATATTCCGGTAAAATATTTTTTTTTGATTCCGGATCATTGGTCGTCCATACTCTTTGTCTCTCAATATTCCGGTAACGTTCCAAAACATCCCGCAACTTATAATATTGACTGAATAACACACTTTCGTCGCTATTGAGCATCCGGGGATCGGACATGACAGAATCCAGCAGGCGGGCGTAAGAGACCTGTTTACGGGGCAACAACCAACCCAGGGCCATTGAGGTAGAATCGCCAAGACCTTTGTACACTTTTTCAGTATAAAACAGGTAAAGATTGGTCAGCATCAATTCGGTTTCCATTTGGGAAAGCGTATACTTCCTGTCATTATCAAAAACACCATCAATCTTTGCCTGGTAGGGAAATTCGGAAGATACTCCCTCTAAATTAAGTTCCCTGGCCTTGCTGAAGAGGTTATAGCCAAATTCCACCACTCCCTGATCATCATACCAGATTTGGGTGTATTTATGCTGTCGATAAACCTCAACGACCTCTTTTTTGTATTTTTTCAATTCCGGATATGATTTGTAGAATGAAATCAGGAGATTACTGTCGAACGGCAGATTGCACCGGTGGTTAAAAACTCCGTGCAGATTCTCATCCCGGAATTTACCCATGAGTTTTTTCCCCCTTGATGTACAAGATATATTGGCAAGAAAAAAAACGATCATCATTGCAATAAAAGGTAAGAATAACTTTCTCATAGGCGTTTTTTCACAACTGTGCAAAGGTGCGTGCATCAATTGCGAAAAGTGTTACACGACTATAAAATTAAATTACATCATTCACACATTCAAAGGTGTGATAATTTTGGCGGAGGATTTGATGTATATGAACTCAAGCCCCTTAAGTGATGACAATTTACTCTTTCAAGAATTTTATGAAATATACATTGTCATTAATCAGCATCTTCACAAAATAGATTCCTTTTGAAAAGGACATACAATCCAGTGCAATTTGATGCTGGCCGGATTGCCTCCGGATGGGAGCCAGATTCAGTACTTTGTTGCCAATCATATCAAATACAGCGGCTTCCACCGTTGAAGTTTCTGTAAGCTGGAGGTTCAGGTTTGCCGTTTGGTATACCGGGTTTGGAAAAACTGCAGGTTGAGTTTTCTTTGTCTGAACAACGTCGATTCCTGTATTGAGAACCGTAAAAGGGGCGGAGATGGACCAGCAACCGGTGGGTAGGGTAACTTTGACCCTGTAAACTCCGTTTTGTGTGAATACATAGGTCTGAGCTGTTGCCCCGTTAATCGGAGCCCCATTCAGATACCAATGGTTAAAAGCCGGAGCACTTGAATGTAACACATTAACGTTCTGTGTGATAACAGGAACAAGTGGATTTTGATTAACTGTAAGAATCAGCTGTGCCTGCCCTCCTGAACCACAGTTATTTGAAGCGGAAACTGTAACGACTCCTCCAGCAGTGCCTAACATTACCGTAATCAGTGTATCACCCTGTATGGATAAAATGGTGGCAGTTGCCGGGACTTGCCAGGTATAAGAAGTTGCACCCTGAACAGGCGAAATAGAAAACGTTACCGTATCGTAGGCACAGGTTGCTAAGCTTCCCGTTATTCCTGAAGGCTGAGCGGGTACAGGGCAATCAATATACCTGAGGATATTACTGCTTGTGCCACAGGCAAAAACGGTATCCTGATTTACAATGAAAATGGAAAGAACACCCAATGTATTGATTCCCTGATTGGTCCAGGTGGTACCGCCATCATTTGTAAAATAAATCAACCCGACATCCCCTACAACATAACCCTCATTGGCTGAGAAAAATGCTGCACTTCTGTAATTATTGGCCGTTGCGGATGCAGGATTCACCTGTGTCCAGGTATTACCGGCATCGCTTGATTTGACAATGGTTTCATAACCACCGCCGGCATAAATTACATCGCCGATTACGGCCAGACCCAGTAAGCCGTTAGTGTTGGTATAGACTGATGTCCAGGTGTTTCCGCCATTGCTTGTCTTTAAAACTGTTCCGTTCGTAAAAGTTGATAAACTAGACACTGCATAGCCGGTATTTTCGCCGGAAAAGCGAATGTTGATCAGATCGCTGGTAATTCCACTGGTTTGAGGAACCCAACTGTTACCGCCATTGATGGTTTTCAGGATCACCCCCCCTCCGCCGCAAACATAACCGGTGGTGTCATTTACAAACCAGACCGATCGTAATAAATTGGTCACTCCGCTCGTTTGTGCCGTCCAACTCAACCCGCCGTCGTCGGTCCTTCTGATAGTACCCTGAGCTCCTACGATAAACCCTGTAAACTGATTAATAAAATAAAGAGAACGCAGGGTATCGGTGGTCCCAGTGGGCAAAACACTCCATGAGGAGCCTGCATTTGAGGTCATCAGCATATTGCCGCTTGATCCGACAATATACCCGACCTGAGATGAAGTCATATGTACACCCCTTGCTTCAAAAGTTACCGGAGCGGTTTGAGCAATCCATTGTGCATATGAATGAATACAAAAAAAACCACCAAGAAACAGGAATAGGGTAAATTTTCTCATAGGAACAATTTTTTAAGTGAATATCATTATTCAAAGCAATTTTTTATGGCAGTCACCTGTCATAATTTCCAAATATACATCAAAAAAAACTCCTTTTGTCTATAGGTATCAGTTTTTTGACCTGAGCTTCCTGCTTATACTGTGAAAATGAATGTAGAAATGGAAGTTCAGGTTAATTGAAATACAATCCCAGACTGGGCAAACGTGTTTACACAACAGGCAGCCGATGCAACGTTCTTCATCCACAGAAGCTTTCCTTGTTAAAGTATCGAATTTTACAGCCTGATTTGCACCATCCTGACATGATATATAGCACTGCCCGCAACCAATACATTTAGCGTCATCGATCACTGAAACGACCTGGAAACGTGTTACAAATTCAGAAGGGTCAACAATTTTCCGGGAGGATTTTCCGATAATTTCATTCAGGGACTTTATGTTTCGTTCAAGCATATAATCGCTCAGCCCTTCAATCATATCTTCAACAATCCGGTAGCCATATCTTAAAATTCCGGTGGTAACCTGCAGATTTGTAGCACCAAGCAGCAAGAAATGCAATGCATCGATCCAGGTTTCTATCCCGCCAACGGCACTGATGGGCAAACCCAAGGGTTTTGAATTGTAAAGATCGGAAACAAAACGCATGGCAACCGGTTTAACCGATGGGCCTGAAAATCCAGTTGCTGATGAATGTCCGTGGATATTTGGCAATGGAGTAAAGTTCTCGATATCAATATCTGTGATTGCTTTAATGGTGTTGATGGCAGAAATTGCATCGGCACCTCCTTGTTTTGCAGCTAAAGCTACCGGAACCATGTTGGTAATATTCGGGGTCATTTTGGCCATTACGGGTAGTTTACTTGCCTTCTTCACCACTTCCGTAAATGCGGCAACAGCAAGGAAGTCCTGTCCTACTCTGTGACCGGCAGACTTGTGAGCCATCTGCGGACACGAAAAATTCAGTTCCAGCATATCAGCACCTGCATCTTCCGACATTTTTGCCAATTCAATCCAATCCTCATCCACATAGCCCATAATACTTGAAATCAACACTTTATGGGGATAGTGTTTTTTAAGCCAGGCGATGTCTCTGATGTTTTCTCTTATTGGTCTGTCGGTTATTTGCTCAGCGTTCTGTAAGCCTATGAATCGTTTATCACCATAATTATATACGCTTAACCTCGGTGAAGGCATGATCACTTTAAAACTCTTTTCCAGACCCAGGGTTTTATAAACAATTCCCCCCCAACCGGCGTCATAGGCTCTGGCACACATTTCGGCATGATTACCAACAGGGGAAGAGGAAAGGCAAAACGGATTCCCGAACCGTATTCCACAAAAATTTACACCTAAATCAGCCTGGAATTTCATTTGCTGGTCCTCCTGTTTTTTAGGAAATTATCAATACTCTGAGCTGCTTTTTTACCTTCGCCAACAGCCTGAACCACTGTGGCACCGCCGTTTACCACATCTCCGCCTGCAAAAACACCAGGGATATTGGTCTCAAAGTCTTCATTTACTTCAATTATTCCTTTCCCTATTGTTTTAAGTCCTTTGGCAAGAATCATTATCTCGTTTCCTGGTTTTGTACCGATGGCCTGAACAACCAGATCAATGTTAATTCTAAATTCTGTACCGCTTATCTGACGGGCATTCAGAGGAATAAATTTCCCGGGTTCAATCCAGTCGGTTTCTATCCCGGTTAAGCCGGACAGCCCATTTTCGTTCTCCACAACACCTGTAATCTGTGAACCAGATTTGAAGATGATATCCATGATACGGGCGAGATTGATTTCTTCTTTGTCGGCTGGTAATTCACTCAGATGTTCGAGCGAAATCAGGTATACCTTATTAGCACCACAGGCTTTTGCCGATACGGCTGAATCAATAGCGACGCTGCCACCGCCAATTATTGCCACATTTTTATTTTTCAGATTCAGACTTTCGTTACCAAATTTGACCTTTCGCAGGAAAGTGATATAATCTGTAACATTTGAATATCCATTCAGCATATCCAGTTTAAAGGCAACTGAGAGGCCAGAGCTGATGAAAACCGAATCGTAGCCTTCTGCAAGCAGGTTTGTTACTGCCTCAGGTGTTTCGACAGGAGATTTATGCCGTATTTCGACACCCTGGCTAATCAGATTTTTGACATCATAGACCAAGGCCTCTTCAGGTAATCTGAATCCGGGGATATTCCATCTGGGGACACCGCCGGTAAGGTTTTCCCGTTCAAAAACAGTAACCTCATAATCCATTTTTGCCAATGCTGAAGCGCAACCCATGCCTGCCGGACCGCCGCCAATAATTGCAATTCTGCCTTCTGACTTCAGGCTTTGCGCCGGGGGTTCAATCTCAAAACGCTGTCCGTACTCCGAAGCAAAGCGTTGTAACCCACTGATGTTTATCGGATCTTCCAGTG
Organism: Bacteroidota bacterium; assembly: GCA_026391855.1. GTDB lineage: Bacteria > Bacteroidota > Bacteroidia > Bacteroidales > CAIXZF01 > JAKLIX01. Next base: position 14,685 of record JAPLDE010000057.1, read on the forward strand.
CTTTAATGCTACATTTCTTTTCACATAATTTTTCGACCGGACAAACAAAGGCACAAACACTTCCAAGGATGTTGTTATTCCTAATTGTCCGGGCGGCACCCTTATAATTATAAAATTTTATTTGCCGGATGAATTTTGCCGGATCAGTACCGGCCGGGCATCCTTCGCTGCAGGGAGCATCAAAGCAGAGCAGGCATCGGTTCGATTCTTTTATTACAGCCTGCAGGCTTAAAGGTTCGCGCATGCCTTTGAATTGTACTATTTTCTCAGGATTAACAGGTAGTTTCATTTCAAAAAGGTATCAGATTTCCAGAGAATACGATTACCGTTTGTCATTAGCCGTTTACAAATCTAGCAGGCGGCCATAAGATTCAGGTCTTCTGTCGCGGTAAAACTGCCAGGTTGATCTCACTTCGTCAATCATGTCGAGGTCGAAAGAAGCCACCAGAAGTTCATCCTTATCTTCGGAGGCCTCTGCAAGGATTTTCCCTCTGGGATCGACAAAGTAAGAGGTGCCATAAAAGTTCCCGATACTCCAGGGTTTTTCTGTACCGACTCGGTTAATACATCCCATAAAATAACCATTGGCTGCTGCATGTGCAGGTTGTTCCAGTTTCCAGAGGTATTGGGATAAACCGGCAACGGTAGCTGATGGGTTGTACACAATCTCAGCGCCGTTAAGGCCAAGTACCCGTGCCCCCTCGGGGAAATGCCTGTCGTAGCAGACGTAGACACCAACTTTCCCGAATTTTGTTTCAAACACTGGATAACCAAGATTTCCCGGCCTGAAAAAGAATTTCTCCCAAAATCCTGAGGTATGCGGGATGTGGTTTTTCCGGTATTTACCGAGATATTTCCCTCCGGCATCAATTACGGCAGCGGTATTATATAACAATCCCGGCATCTCCTTTTCGTAAACCGGAACGATAATGGCCATATCATACTTCCGGGCATATTCCTGCATCAGTTCGACCGTTGGACCCGGAACCGGTTCAGCTGATTTGTACCATGCCGCATCCTGGCCCGGGCAAAAATAGGGGGTGGAAAAGATCTCCTGCAGGCAAAGTATCTGAACCCCCTGCTTTCCGGCTTCTTCGATAAGCGGGATGTGCTTTTTCAACATTGCATCCTTGATCTCTTCAATTGTGCCCTGGCCCTCTGTGAGAGCGAGGCTCATCTGGATCAATCCTGATTTTACAATTCTTGGCATAGCTTATTCTTTTTGGTACTATTATTAATTCAGTAATCAACATTAATAGGGGTTTGCATTCCGGATCTGGGTTTGATGTTTCAGGTTAATGGCAAAATTCTCCTTTTGAAAAATTTACCATATCCTTTTCCGATCAGCAACTGATCGTCATCAATGGCAATCTGTCCGCGCAGCAGCACTGTTTTTGCCTTTCCAGTCACCTCCCAACCTTCGTAGGATGAATAATCACAGCGATGATGATGGGTTTTAGATGAGATGGTATGTTTATCTGCCGGGTTAAAAATTATCATATCGGCATCCGAACCCACCGCGATGGTGCCTTTTTCAGGGAACAGGCCAAAAATTCTGGCAACATTAGTTGAAGTTACCTCAACAAATTTGTTCAGGCTGATACGATTTTTCAGTACACCTTCAGAGAACAACAATTCCAGCCGGTGTTCAATTCCCGGTGCGCCATTTGGAATTTTTGTAAAATCGTGTTCCCCTCTCAGTTTTTCATTCCACATGAAGGGGCAATGATCGGTGCCGACTGTTTGGATAAGTCCCTGGTTAATACCGGCCCAGAGGGTTTCACGGTCCTTTTTCTCCCGTAATGGCGGGCTCATCACCCATTTCGAGGCTTCAAAGCCTTTTTGATAAAGAGAAGCATCTAACAGCAGGTATTGCGGACAGGTTTCTACCAGTATTTTCTGGTTGCGGAAAGTGGCCTCACGCACCTTATTCAACGCGCCTTCGCAGGTCATGTGAACAATATAAGCATTAACGCCCGACAAGTATGCAAGGTCAATAAAACGGCCTGAGGCTTCGGTTTCAGTGATTTCGGGCTGGGATAAATAATGATACAAAGGCGACAGTTTGTTTTCGGATTTGTATTTTTCAACCAGATAATCGATCATATCTCCGTTGGTGGCATGAACAGCAACAATGCCGCCATGTTTTTTCACTTCGTTCATAATACCGATCATCTGACTGTCGTCGATCATCAGGGAACCTTTATAGGCCATGAATGTCTTGAAGGAGGTAATTCCTTCTGTTCTGATGATGTTTTCCAGCTCAGCTTTCACGCTTTCGTTGTATTCGGTGATGCAGATATGGAAGGAATAATCGCTGAAAGCTTTGCCGTTTGCCTTTTCTTTCCAAGTATCCAGGGCCCAGTGAAGGGATTTGCCATGAGGTTGTATGGCATAATCAATCACCATGGTTGTCCCTCCGTAAAGTGCGGCACGGGTTCCGGTTTCGTGGTCATCGCTCGAAAAGGTTCCCATAAAAGGCATATCGAGATGAACATGGGGGTCGATGCCGCCGGGAAAAACAAACAATCCTGATGCATCAATTATCTTGTCAGCATTGATTTCCAGATGTTTCCCGATGGAAGTGATGGTTTCGCCTTCAATTAAAATATCTGCCAGATAATCATCTGATGCGGTGATGATCCTTCCGTTTTTAATGAGAATTGACATGGCATTATTTATTAGACATCTTAATAACAATATTCATCGGCAATTGAGATCGCTTCCGAAATAATTCCAATGCCTTCATCCATCTCCTCTTTTTTTATGCAGAGCGGAGGAGCAATGAAAATCCAGTTCCATCTTACGAAGGTAAACATGCCCAACTCACGGATTTTTTCTGCTATCCTGTTTGAGCATTCCATTTCGCCGGGTTTTGCATTCCAGGGGGTAACCGGTTCTTTAGTGACGCGGTTCTTCACAAGTTCAACAACCCCTAGCAAGCCGGTGTTTCGAAAGTCACCAATCGAAGGATGTTTTTGAATTAATACTTCCATCCTTTCGTGGAGGTATTTTCCCATTTTTAAGGTATTTTCGAACAAATGCTCATCTTCATAAACCTTGATCGTAGCCAGTGCCGCAGCACAGGCAACAGCATGGGCTGAGTAAGTCAGACCAAGCGGTAACGAGACATCATCGAAATGCTTTGCTATTTTATCACTAACAATAATGCCACCCAGCGGAATATATCCAGAAGTCAGTCCTTTAGCCATGCAAATGATGTCGGGTTCCACGCCATGGTTTTCAATGGCAAACCATCTGCCGGTCCTGCCAAAACCACTCATCACTTCATCGTCGATGGTAAGAATTCCGTAATTGTCGGCAATGGCTTTTACTTTTTGCCAGTATCCGGGAGGATATTTAATACATCCCGAGGTTCCTGATTCGCCTTCCATGATGATGGCGGCAATGCTCCCGGGATTTTCGAACTGGATGATCCTTTCGAGGTTAGCCGCAGCTTTTTCCCCGCATTCCTCCGGAGTCTTACTGTTCCAAGGGCAGCGGTAAAAGTAGGGATTCTCGATGTGAATAATATTTGGCATACCCTGGCTGTCAACAGGAAATTTACGTGGGTCACCACCTGCCGAAATGGAGGCATAAGTGGCCCCATGATATGACCTGTATTGCGCAATGATTTTGTGTCTTCCTGTATAAACGCGGGCTATTTTTATTGCATTTTCGATGGCATCGGCGCCACCCAGGGTGAAAAACGTCTTGTTGAGGCTGCCGGGAGCAATCTGCGCAAGCTTTTTTCCAAGTTCACCCCTTGCCTTAGTAATCATTCCGGGGTAAACATAACTCACCTCTTTCATTTGCTCCACTACCGCATCAAGAATTGCCGGATGTCCGTGGCCAATATTTACATTCAGCAGTTGTGATGAAAAATCGATATACCGTTTTCCGTCTCTGTCATAAATGTATACGCCTTTTGCACATTCAACATTAACCGGGTTCACTCCTGACTGTTTCGACCAAGAAAACAGGGTATAGTCCAGATTATTCTTTAAAATCTCATTTTTCTCAAAAGTGTTGTCCTTCATTTTCAAGTATTTAATTTCGTTATTCAATTAACTCATCCAATCGGTTCTTTCCTGTTTTTTCCACTTTTTGGTAATTTTTTTAAGCTGTGTCCAGAATTCGATTCCTCCTTTTCCGGTCAGGTCGCCTGTTCCGAATTTCGAATCATTCCATCCTCCAAAGGAAAATGGTTCGCGGGGCACCGGAACGCCGATATTTATGCCGATCATCCCAGCGCTTGCTTTTGCTGCTACTTCATCTGCAAGTCCGCCATTCTGTGTAAAAGCAGAAGCTGCATTTCCGTAAGGTGAATTATTTTCAAGGGCGATAGCCTCATCCAGACTTTTCACATGAACAATTTCGAACACCGGCCCGAAAACCTCCTCCTGTGGCATTTGATTTCCGGGATAGGAATATTCGATGATGGTTGGTCCGATATAATATCCGTTTTTATCACCTTCCCCTTCAACCGGAGCATTTCTACCGTCTATGAGGATTTTGGCTCCACTCTTTTCTACCCTGTCGATATACTTGATTATCTTTTCTTTGGAAGTTTGTGAAATGATCGGGCCAAGGTTAAGACCAGGTTTTACCTTGCGAGTTTCGTTGCATAGTTTTTCGATAATATGATCAACATTACCAATAGCTATCATCACCGAAGCAGCCATACATCTCTGGCCGGAGGTGCCGCTGAATGAAGCAGTAATATCGGTGGCTGTCATTTCCGGGTCGGCATCAGGGAAAACAATCAGGTGGTTCTTGGCACCACCCAGCGCCAGGCAACGTTTCAGATTAGTGGTGGAACGTCTGTAAACAACCTTAGCAATCTCGGTAGAGCCAACAAAAGAAACAGCCTTTATCCCCGGATGGTCGCAGATGGCCTCGACCATGGTTTTATCTCCATGTACAATATTCAGAACCCCATCGGGAAGTCCGGCCTCTTTGAGCATCTCTGCAATTTTGAGGGCCGTTACCGGCACCTGTTCTGAAGGTTTTAAAATTATGCAGTTGCCAAGGGCAATATTGGTGGGGATGGTCCAGTGCGGAACCATGTGGGGGAAATTAAAGGGGCAAATGGAGGCTACAACACCCAAAGGAGTGTATTCAGTTTGACAAACGACACCTTCACTTACCTTTAGAATTTCTCCGGCAGTAATCTGGGGTATCGAACAGGCGAATTCGGTCAGTTCGATGCTCTTTTCGACTTCAGCAATGGCTTTGCCATTTTCGTCATGGATAATGGCAGCGATTTCTGAAATATGATGTAGAAGGATGCTGTGATAACGGTATAGCACCTCCGATCTCTTTTTTGAGGTCAGTCCTGACCATTTTGGGAAAGCATTCTTTGCTGCGATAACTGCTTCCTCCAGCTCATTGTAACCACATAAAGGCACTGTTGAAATCACCATTCCATCCAATGGACTATACACATTTAATCTGGGTCTTTCGGTTCGAATAAATTTCCCATTAATAAAATTGTCTGCTTCTACATGTTTCATAAAATTCTATTTTTGATTGAAAAGGTGAAGTTAAAGAATTTTGATCAAAACTATTTCCAAAAAAAATCTGAAAGTTATTTGAGGTTAGTCACTTTTATGTTTTTTGGCTAATGGAATTATTCCAGCCATCTCGCCAACAATGTTAACTAATTCAGTACCTGACGGGATCACAATTTTGGCGTTATTCCCGAGTGATACTTCCAGGGCTTCCAGCTTTCTTAATAATTGGGCGTTCCCGACAAAATATTTATCTGCCGCTTCATTAACCAGTTTAATGGCTTCAGCTTCTCCTTCGGCATGTAATATCTTCGATTGCTTGTAGCCTTCGGCTTCTTTTATTTTGGCACGTTTTACACCATCAGCAACTGTTTCTGCGGCGGTTGCAGAATCTATGGCGGCTATTTTCTCATTTTCAGCTTTAACAACTTTATTCATGGTTTCCTGAACGTCTTTTGGGGGATCTATTTCCTTCAATTCTGTACGCACTATTTCAATACCCCAGCTTCTTGTTTCAGTGAGCAGTGTGTTGTATAGTTCTGCATTAATTTTTCCGCGTTCACTGTTTGCAGATTTAAGTGTCAGTGTACCAATAATATTACGGAGTGTAGTTCGTGCAAGGTTTACTATCTGCCATTTATAATTATTGACATTGTAAATTGATCCTTTAACGCTGTCTTCGTCAGAATTCACCCTGAAATAGACCTGTGCATCGACTTTTGCGTTCAGATTATCGTTGGTGATTATTTCCTGTGGTTCGGCATCTACCATTTGTTCGGTTACGTTTACCAGAAACAGACGGTCGATAATTGGAATTATCCAATGAAATCCTGGTTTAGCATAATTATGATATTTTCCAAGCCGCTCAATTAATCCACGTTGAGTTGGCCGTACAATCCTGATTCCCATGAAAAAAATAAATCCAATGGGAATAATTAAATACAAATAGTTCATTTTATTTCCTTTCTTTTAATTAGTAATTATATTTCAGATTTAATCCGGGAACTTACCAGGTATTTTATTTGTTTGAGTTTGTATTTCTTCAAAATAAGGGTCCAATATCTTATAATCTAACTTGAGGTATGATTGCATAAAAATGCGTTTAATCTAATCTTTTTACATCTTTCATCAATGGTGATTCCCTAAGCTGTGTTGACAAGACGAAGCATAGAAGCATAAGGCTGAGGAGCACAATTAAGGGCAGTGTCATGGAGCCAGTTACAGGCGACTTAAAACTATCCATTCCAACAATAAAAGCAATACCCGAAATCTGTCCTAAAAGTAACAGCATACCATTTGAGGTGCCTTCCGAAGCAGGAAAAGTTATTTCTGCACCATACTGGAATCCAATGGGGCCAGCGCTTAGCAGGAAAAATCCGAAGATTACTGCGGCGGAAAGGAGAATCCAATAATTAGGAGCAAAGGTAATACCTGCAAGGCCAGTGAGGGCTCCGGCCAGGGCAATTACAATAAATGGTTTCCTTTTCGCGTAAGAGTCAGAAAGCATGGGCATAATGATTGCACCAATGATTCCGCCAAAAATCATAAGTGCTCCGGTGATTCCTGCCTGTGTGGATGAGAATCCCCTCGGTCTGAGAATCTCCTCTATCCATGTGGTTACACTGTTGAATACTCCCAAACCAATAAAAAAGATGAGCATCAGCAAATAAAAACCTTTATTTCTTAAGGTATCCCTAAGGCCGTCCAATACGAGGGACCGTTCCTCCTGGTCGGGGCGGCAGGGAGCTGTCGGGGGACGTTCTCTGGCAAGCAGAAGAAAGATTAATGCTGCGATTATTGAAACAACTCCGTAGACAAACAGCATTCCATGGATACCGTGAGCTTGTGCCAAAAAAGGTGTCAATGACATGCCCAATAAAATACCGACGTACATTGCCAGGGTACCAAGGCCTGAGGCTGTTCCTCTTTCATTAATGGGGAACCAGCGCCCTGCCAGCTTGGTAATGGCATTGAGAAGAAAGGGCTGACCGAAAGCGATGCCAATCTGCGAAAAGAGTAAAAGGGTATAATCGGACCCTGCCAACCCCCGCAATAAGCCAAATACTCCGGTAATAACAGCCCCTGTTCCTATTCCGATACGAATTCCATAAGTGTCGATGACCCAGGATGCAGGGATAGATACAATAATATATACGATCATGAAACACATGGAAAGAAGTCCGATCTGAAGTTCCGTAACTCCGTAATACTTCGAGGCATCAATTGTTATAGGGGCGAAAGTGATCCAAAGAAGTTGATTTACCGCTACAATAATCATGAACGCAGCAAGCACTATCCATCGGTATTTGTATACTTTGAAATTGATTGGTTCCATCAGCAATTTCCTTGTTAAATATTAGTAATTTAATGCCCGAAAACGAAGATTACACATTGTACGTTTTTTGGGAGCAGGTTAACATGACTTCGTTTTAAATCTTCAGCAAAAAGGTTACCAGTAAAAGTATAAATTATAGGTATGGGTTTCGAGAAATTTGAAAGAAAAACTAATTTTCATTCCCTTTCCTTACTGGATTTGAATTTTTGTCCCTGAATTCAACTTAACCTCATTAAACGAATCAAGATTAAAGACCAGCCGAATCCTGTCTTTGAATGAACCAGTACTTGATTCAATATTTGAGGAAACAATAAAAGGGATGTAAAACTCGAAAAAATTCCAAAATCCTGTTTTCAGTCCGCCTTCGATAAAAAATGGCGAATTCCGACCTGTTCCGGTACCGTGATCGTTCAACAGAAAGTTAATAAAGGGTTTGACGGGTATTCGCTTTAATTTTTTCGTCAAGTTGCTTGTGAAAGACAGAGAAATAAGCCATTGACTGTATCCCAGCCTGCTGCTGACCGGTGATACCAACCCTCCTTCTGTAAGGCTCATCTGCCTTGACCAGAAGGTTGCAGGGAAAGCGGTGAAACGATCAGGATACATACCCTGGAAAAGGTATTGTTCATTTCCGCTCCTTCCATTTGGAGAAAATGAATAAAAAGGGACATCCGGATTCTTTTTCAACATAGTACCTGCGAAAAACCGGATATCCAGCCCTCTTTCCATGTCGTAGTAGCTTATCCGATAGTTAAAAGCCACAGAGGTTTTCAGCAATGACTGGCCGGATTCAGCAGAAACCAACAGGCTGAATGGATTGGTTATGCTGGTCTTATCTAACTGATATCCGACTTGAAGATACGAAATCATTGTTGCCTTTTGCTGAAGTTCTATCCGGGCAAGATCTGAGGCTGAAATATAATTACCAAATACTTTCTGCCTCAAAGGATAATTCATTTTGTGTGTCCTGAAGTAAAGATCCAATCCGGTTTTTATTTTATGAAAGTTTTGATTAGCGGGTGCACCAAATTGGGTTCCTTCCAAGGAAATGACCGCCTTTCTGATGAATTTATCATAGGGTGTGATGTTGTATGAGATTCTCCCAAACCCGGCCAGGTCATCATTATGGAATGCAAAAAAAGGCATGAAAAAATATTCAAGCGGTTTGGGAGTAAAGAATCTGTTATGCATTGCCAGACCAACCATATAACCATTTTCCCTGGTCCAATTTAATCCAGGGAAATACATAACAGTTCGTTTTTCAGGGTTTTCAAGAGAAAAATAAAGTTGTGTCCTTACCGGGTCAGCCTTGCATAAGATTCCTGTCGTGCGGATGTTATTATTGAGCCTGAATAATTCGGGAGTTACATGCCTGGGGTCAATTTTCAGTTCAGTATAATTACCATTAGGAATTTCGATCCATTTCTGCCCCTCAAAACCATCCACCCATTTTTCAAAACAGATTGAATCGCCGAACATACCAGCGATAACCAATGGGGATGCCAACTCACCTTTATTTTTTACAAGAAGTTTATGATCTGTTACACGAACCAGTTTATAGTCTATCCGCTTGATTGTACCCAACAGATCATTAAAAAACCAGCTTAAGTTTTTGCCTGTAACAGTCTCGAATACATTGCAAAGATCATAGGGTTGAGGATGCCTGAATTTCCATATATGATAGTAATCATGCATGACTGAATCATATAATGAGTCTCCGAGATATGCCCTCAGATAGTTAAAAGCAGATCCGGCTTTGTTATAAATCATAAGACTATAGTTTTGGGTTGTATAGTCTTCCGAGGTCAGATTAATTGGTTGTTCGAGGTTGTCACGAGCAGCAGAAAGCCATTCGAGTTCCCTGATCATCTTAACCGGCATATGCTGAATGTGAAAGAATTCAGCCAGTTTCAGATTTTTGATATAAACCTCCCAGAGCTTTTTTTGGGGATATCTTTCATTCATATACCGCACCTCGCAGGCACTGGTGATTCCTTCATCCATGAAAGGATACCTTCGCTCATTCGATCCAAGAGCGCTGTAAAACCAATTATGTCCGATTTCGTGTGCAATTACTTCCTCCAATGACCAGGCATCTACCGTCACACCAATTATAGCAATACCAGGGTATTCCATACCGTTTCCGGCACTCAGGGCACCATTAACGGCAGTGAAACTTTGATACGGGTAGTCACCATTCCATTTTGAAAAACATTTTATCGCATTATTTACATAAGGGATGGCATCTTTCCATAGATATGCCTGCTGATCGGGAAACATCACCCATGTGGTTACTTCCCTTCCGGAGTCAGGGAGTTTCACTTTCCCTTTTAAAACGTGGAATCGTTTATCAGCAAACCATGCGAAATCGTGTATATGATCTGCATTATAACGGAGCGTCTTATTCTGTTCAGAAGAAGGTGGAAATTCATTTTCTTCGTTACCTGGCATTGTTATCCAGGCAGTATCGGCAGCAAGTTTGTTGAGCAATTCGGCTTCCCGGGCATTTTGAAGGTTTCCTGTTGCACCCACAATATAATTAGCTGGAAGTGTGATACGTACATCGAAGGTTCCAAATTCGGAATAGTATTCACCCTGGTCCAGATATGACATGGGGTGCCATCCGGACCTGTCGTAAACAGCCGGTTTTGGATACCATTGCGAAATCTGATAAGAATCCCCGGTATGACCAAATCTTGAAGTTACTCCTTTGGGGATTTTAACATGGAAAGGTGTAGTGATCATCAGGGTGTCACCGTGCCTTATTTCTTTATTCAGCCATATCAGGCAAATATCGGGCTTGCCGGGTAATACATTCCATTGAACCTGCCTGCCGTCGACTTTAAAGTCCAATGAATCAATATATCCTTGTAATTCCGGATCATTAAACAACCTTGCCTTCCCATTCAAACCGGTTAGTTGACTGGCTAATTCTGTATTGTTATTAGAATAAGCATTTGGCCACAGGTGAAAATAAAGAAATTGAAGAGTATCGTAAGCGTTGTTAATATATTCAATTGTTTCGAATGCATTTAGTTCATTGTACTTATCATTTAGCGTAACATGAATACGGTAATTAACCTCTTGCTGAAAATATTCCTGAGATAAAACCTTTGGACAAGTTTCAAGAATAATCAGAAAGGTGATCAATACCCTCCTGATCGAAGGAATACGGAGATGTGTCCTCAATAAATATCGATTATAAGAGCAAAAGGAGGAGTAGAATAATAATTATTATTGCGGCACCGCTAAGATAGAGGACAACACCATCTTTCTTAACAGTATCTCTAATTTCTTTGACTTCTTTTTTTAGTTCCTTTTTTTCTGCTGCGGTCATCTTCGATTTATCCATGTGGCGAATTTCATTAATACGCTTTGTTAAGCGACTAATTTCTTCTGCAGATAATTTCTTCTCTGTCTGGGCGGGAGCAACAGATTTCGGACCTGTATTATCAGCAAATGCTGCCGATGATCCAAATGTGAAGATCATCAAGATAGCAATAAAAATAAATTTTTTCATTGTGTATTCTGATTTTTTTATCACAATATTGTGATAATACAAAGGTGAGCTGAGTGAGTCCGGAAAACCTTACACAATTTGCGATTAGAATTACATGATTCACACATTGTTTAAACTTGCCTTTCGCATTTTCGGTCTTTGAACAATGTGGGCATAATTGCGCAACCTGTTGTTTATTTTTTTTCCGGCTTCATATATTATCAGGCATATGAAAAAGACAGCAATTGGAAAAATCCAATCTGATACACCTAATGGGTATGTGTGAAAATAGAGATTGAGAAAGGGCAAATATACAATCAGCAATATACAGGTAACAGAGAGTAAGAATGCCAGAAGAAGATTTCTGTTTGAAAATAAATACTTTCCCAATGCATTTCCAGAAGTTCTTCTTGAAAGAATGTTGGCGTACTGACCGAAGATGATAGAAATAAATGTAATAGTGATTTCCTTGTTATAATTGTCGGTAGTATGCTGATTATGGGAATACGAAATCAGAAATGCTCCATAAGCGGCAAGGCCCATAACTAACCCGGAGAAAACAATTCCTTTCATTGAGGCTTTCGTAAGTATTTTATCCTTTGGATTCCTTGGTGGGTTTTTCATCACACTTTTTTCAGGTGGATCGTAGGTAAGCATCATAAGCGGAAACATTTCACCAACTATGTCTATTAATAGAATTTGTACTGCTAATATTGGAATTGCGACACCAAATATAACACCAACAAACCCTATCAGTACGCAAGTCAGTTCTGCCATGTTGCATGAAAGATTTGTTTTAATCGTTTTTTCCAGATTGGTGAAAATGGTTCTACCTTCTTTTATAGCAACAACGATCGTTGAAAAATTGTCATCCAGTAAAATCATGTTTGCTGCTTCCTGGGCCACTTTGGAACCATTTTTCCCCATAGCAATTCCAATATCGGCTCTTTTTAAACTCAAGGTATCATTAACGCCATCACCGGTCACAGCAACAATTTCCCCCTGCTTCATAAGCAAATCAACTAATCGGAATTTATCATCAGGGGACACTCTTGAAAAAATTACTGCCCGGTTTTTGAAAACATCTTTAAGTTGTTTGTCAGTCATTGATTGCAAGGCATTTCCGTTGACAACTGTTGGGGACTCAGCGCCCTCATTTATTAATCCTATATTTTTTGAAATTGCTTTAGCTGTTTCTTCATTGTCACCAGTAATTATGAAAACTTTAATATGTGCTTTAAAAACAGATTCAATAGCTGCTTCTACTTCCTTGTGGGGTGGGTCGAACATAGTAACGAACCCGGCAAAGATCAGGTCTTTTTCAACTTTATCAATTTCAATATCTTTTTTGTTGTCGAGGTCTTTATAGGCAATAGCGATTACGCGGAGTGCTTTTTCAGAAAATATTGCCGACATTGACAGAAATTCTTTTTTCTGAGCGTCAGACAATTTTTTTACGCTTCCCTCTGATATAGCTTTTGTTGAAACATCCAGGATTGATTCTATCGAGCCTTTTACAAAAGCGATGACTTTATTGTGATGTAACCTGATGACAGTGGCTCTTTTACGAAATGAATCGAAGGCATATGTTTTTACCAGATGATAATCATTATCAATTTCGTCCAACTTAAACCCGGCTTTCATTGCCAGTGTTGAGAATGAGGTTTCAGTGGGGTCGCCAATAGAATACCAGGACGGATGGGATTTATCAGGTGGGCTTATTTTTCCGATGGATGAAAGATATCCGGAAAGAAAAAATATTTTCATATCACCTAAGGAACCAGGTTTCATTACCTCCCCTTTTTCACCGGTGATAATACCTGATGGTTCGTATCCCAGACCAGATACAGTATAAGATTTCCCATTATAATAGCAACCGTTAATGGTCATTTCGTTTTTTGTAATTGTTCCTGTTTTATCAGAAGCAATTACAGTAGCCGAACCTAATGTTTGAGCAGAGGCAATCTTCTTCACAATAGCATTTCTTTTTGCCAGTCTTGCCACTGCCAATGACAGAGCCATAGAAATTTGAGCAGGCAAACCTTCAGGCACCATTGCTGCAGCAACGCTTACAGAGAAAACAAGTGCCACTCCAAGAGTATCATTCATAAGCAAGCGTGAAGCAAAAAGAACAGCAGCAATTATTAAAGTGGCATAGGTCAGTTTTTTGGCAACATCAGCAATTTCGATTTGTACCGGGGCATTGGCAGATTTTATTTTTTGAGATGTCGAACTTATTTTACCAATTTCTGTTTGTGTTCCTGTTGCATAAACAATACCGGTTGCTTCACCTCTGGCAACCGTTGTTCCCATGTAAATACAATTTTTAATTTCAGGATAAGACAGGTTTTTTTCTGTAATAAAGGAATGGTCTTTGTTGGAAGGTAAGGATTCACCTGTTAATATAAATTCATTTGTTGAAAAATTATTTGATTCTATCAATCGAATATCTGCCGGAATACCAACACCTTCAAATAGTTTAACAATATCACCAGGCAGCAGGTCTATTACAGGAATTTCGGTTATTTTTCCGCTTCTTATCACATTGCATTTGTCTACAATCAAACTTTTCAGCGAAGCAAGAATATTTTCTGATTTTAGTTCCTCGTAGAAGCCAATAATAGCATTCAATATTACTATAATTATCAATATTGATCCATCGCGAAACTGGCCTAAATAAAACGATATTGCCGATGCAACAATTAAAATGAAAACAAGCGGGCTTATGAATTGACGGAAAAGAATTTTTATAACATTAATTGAATTAGTAGCTTTCAGAATGTTACGGCCATATTTTTGTTTGGCCGACTTAATTTTTCGTAACTATTCACCCTCCTTTTTCGGGTTAGGTTTATAAACTATTCGTTGTTTATATATAATTCGCGTTGACCAAAAATAAGCATATTTTGTGATGTTCCTTTGTAATAATTCAGCGACTTGCAATGGATCCTTTTGTAGAGATAGAACGATTGAAAAAAATCATCCTTGAGCAATCTCTTATAATTGCAGATCTTAAATCCCGACTCGACAGATCCGATAATCCAAAGAATAGCAACAATAGTTCTATTCCGCCCAGTCATGATTATTCTCGACAGCCCAAAACAAAAAGCCTTAGGGAATCGAGCGGTAAAAAACCAGGAGGCCAACCAGGCCACGAAGGAACAACACTTGAGATGGTTCATGTCCCTGATAAGATTATTGAACATATTCCTGCATTTTGCAATTGCTGTGGACGTGATATGAGCAACATTCAAGAAGAGTTAATCGAAAGGCGACAAGAAGTTGTACTCCCTGAGATTAAACCAATTTTTGTTGAACACCAGGTTTTTCAGCGTACTTGTGTTTGTGGTCATACAATCGTGGCCGACTTTCCATCTGGAATTACTCCGGGGGTCAGCTACGGGCATAACATTGAAAGCCTTGTAGCCTACATGAATGCCCGGCAGTTCGTACCCTTTCACCGGCTGGCCGAGATGTTCCGCTACGTATTTAATACACCTATCAGTGAAGGAGCATTGGTGAGCGCAATTAACAGGGTTGCACAAAAAGCAGTTCCCGCATATGAACTCATCCGTAAACGAGTAGAAACAGCAAAGGTTAATGGAGGAGATGAGACCGGAATGAAAATCAAAGGAGAAAAAGGATGGTTCTGGACGCTTCAGGGAAAACTGTTCACATTTATCATAGCCTCGCTAAACAGGGGCTCACAAACCCTTGATGAAAATTTTCCCAAGGGTTTTGGCTTTTCTGTCCTGGTACACGATTGCTGGAGATGCTATTTTAAAGTTACCGCTTTGGCTCATCAAATTTGTTTGGCTCATTTACTCCGCGAATTCAATCATGTCAGCGACTGCTACAAAATTAAATGGGCAACTGACTTTAAACAACTCTTGGTAGAAACCATTGCTTTTAAAAAGACACTGCTACCAGAGGATTATGATAAACTACAATATCAAAGAACGGAATTTGAAGAACGATTGGACAAATTACTACAAGAACCCATCAACGACCAACATCCAATTGCAATAAGCCTTCAAGATCGTCTAATAAAATACAGACAACATATCTTTACCTTCTTGTACTATCATCAGGTTCCTCCAGATAACAATGGCTCGGAACGAGCAATCCGTAATGTCAAAGTCAAGCAGAAGATATCTGGTATGTTCATGTCCTTGAAAGGTGCTCAATCTTTTGCAATACTGAGATCGGTTATCGATACAGCCATTAAAAACAACCAGAATCCGTTGGTTGCCCTATCTCAGATTAACGCTCTGTAAACTTTAGGGGTGAATAGTTACAATTTTTCTTTCATCAAGACCACTCTTACCATCACTGTTATATTCTTTTATGACCTGCTCAATAGTTTCTTTGTAAAATTCCATAAATTGACAATTATTGAGGGGGGTATAAAAGCAATTTTCTTTATGTTGATGTTATTTAACAACATAGTAATTGTTATTCACCGGCAGGCAGCGCTTCCCAGCCGCCTCATGTTACCTTCTCGGGCCATTGTGCGGATGTAATCACTATTCGTAAGGCAGTCTTGTTCTCAGAATACGATATGAAACTCTACACGGCGGTTTATTGCCCTGCCTTGTGCAGTTTTGTTATCACCGACAGGTACAGTTTGTCCAAAACCGGTTGGTATCAATCTGTTTTCAGCAATACCTTTTTTCACGAGGTAGACCTTTACTGAGTTTGCCCTACGTTGGGAGAGGTCCAGGTTTTTTGCTGCATCACCCTGATTATCAGTATGTCCGTTGATCTCAAGGATATATTCCGGGTTTGTTTGCATCACTTTAACAACATTATCCAGGATTGGGAAGGAAGGAGGTTTAATAACATCCTTTGCTGTCTCAAACTGGACACCTTTCAGGGCTTGTGCCAAGACTTTCCGGGTTTCTTCCTTAATTTCGGGGCAACCTTTATTAGCAGCTATCCCCGGAACATCCGGGCATTTGTCGTCAATATCAGGAATTCCATCGTTATCTCTGTCAGGGCATCCCATAGTAGCCTTAGGTCCTTTTTCAGTCGGACAGCGGTCTTCGGCATCCGGAATCCCATCACCATCTGTATCAGGGCATCCCTGGAAGGCAGCGATACCGGCGACATTAGGGCATTTGTCCTCACTGTCAGGGATACCGTCACCATCTGTATCGGGGCATCCCTGGAAAGCTGCAATTCCAGCGACTGTCGGGCATTTATCCTCGCTATCAGGTATCCCGTCACCATCTGAGTCGGGGCATCCATCGAATTTAGCAATACCTTTCACATCCGGGCATTTGTCGAGGTAGTCAGCAATACCATCGTTATCTTTATCTAACGGACATCCTTCCGGGTTTACAGCCACACCTGCAGGTGTATTTGGACATTTGTCCAGCTTATCGGCCACACCGTCATTATCACTGTCTTTGGGCGAGCCAAAACAAAATACCAAACCTAAGGTATGGGAAATAAAACCATCGTTATCTTTGGCAACACGAAAATCCCTGTTATCACTTTTTAAGTCGTTATACAGAAGTTGATATTGTATTGCTACGATCTTCGTCAGTTTAATTTTTACACCACCCCCATAAGGCAGGATAAGGTCAGTTCCCCCACTTTTGATCCTGTCGCCGGAGAAACCTGCCAACCCGGCACCAATAGATAGAAACGGGGCTATTACCGCTTTTTCTTTTAACAAATGACCGTTATCAAACTTGTAAATCAGCTGCATGTTCAGGTCTGTCTTTTTTCCCAGAAAACCGATGCTATTCCCTCTCCAATAGTTATTATCTCCGATATCACCATATGACCCCTGCAACCCCAGATTAAAGGAAGGATTCAGATAGTGACAGAGCGCTAAGGAGCCGAAGCCATAAAATGGTTTATCGGTTTTTAAGAAATTGTTGCCTGCATCGCTGTTGAATTCGGTTTTCCCCACAAAAATTCCGAATCCCCATTTATTATCAGCGTTTTGTGAATATGCCATTCCAATTAATAAGCAAATCACTAAAAGAGTGAGTAAAATTTTTTTCATTGGTCTAAGTTTTCGTGAATATTAAAACATGTGATTGAATTGAAATCAAGAACAAAAAGAATAATAATCGCTAAAATATAAAATAAAATGAGTTTTTCCTAAAAAACAACTAATTTTTCAAGTACAAGAGTCTCTGAATCAAGAGATGTCAAGGTAAAATCCCTGAAAAGTAATCCAAGGTTAACAAACCGGAGGGTCGCTGAAATCGCTTAAAAATGTATAATTTTGTCAGTGAAATGGACCAAGGCCGATCGCGATCGTTGCATCATAACAGACCTATTGATTTAAAACCCGGCTAGTCTTACTAATCTGATATACGGAACATGAATGCAATGCCTTTAATAATCATCTCCTTTGCGATTTTTGCGCTGGCTTACCGTTATTATTTTGGTTTTATTGCAGCCCGGGTGCTTACTCTTGACCGAACTCGCATCATGCCATCAGGGCGATTATACGATGGTCAGAATTACTATCCGCTAAGCAAATGGGTGTTGTTTGGGCATCATTTTGCCGCTATAGCCGGGGCAGGACCATTAGTGGGGCCGGTGTTGGCCTGTCAGTTCGGTTACTTCCCCGGCTTTGCATGGATGGTTGTGGGAGCAGTGTTGGCCGGATCGGTTCATGACATGGTGATTCTCACCGCCTCAGTCAGGCATGACGGAAAATCATTAGCCGAGATCGCAAGGGTTGAGATCGGGAAGGTAACCAGCGGTGTAACGGCTTCCTTCGCCACTTTTCTGATCATAATCATTGCCATGGCAGGTATGGGACTTGTTCTGGTAAATGCCCTGAGTGAATCTTCCTGGGGATTATTCACCATTGCATCCACCATTCCCATAGCCATTTTTATGGGGATCTGGATGTTCCAGTTTCGCAAGGGACGCGTTGTTGAAGCCACGATCATAGGCGTAATCATGTTGAGTGCCGCTGTAATTTATGGCCGGTACATTCCATCCTCACCCATCGCCTCCTGGTTTTCATTTGATCATAAGACCCTGGCGGTCCTGCTGGCAGGATATGGTTTTGTTGCTTCGGTATTACCGGTTTGGCTCCTGCTCACACCGCGGGATTTCCTGAGTTCAATCATGAAATTGGGTGTTATCGCCATGCTGGCTGTAGGTATCATAATTGTGGCACCAAACCTGAAGATGCCGGCCTTTACTTCTTTTATTCACGGAGGAGGGCCTATTATACCGGGAACCCTGTATCCCTATTTATTCATCACCATAGCCTGTGGTGCTATTTCAGGATTTCACGCGCTGATCAGCTCAGGGACCACTCCGAAAATGATCATGAATGAATCGCATATACGGCCTATTGCCGTCGGATCGATGCTGGCCGAGGGAATGGTGAGCATCATGGCGTTGATTGCCGCAGCCAGTCTTCATCCGCTCGATTATTTTCAGATCAATGTACCGGCGGAAAAGTTCGCCCAGATTTTACCTCAATTGCATGCGATGGGATTTACCCAAACAGAATTACCCAGGCTGGCTGCCGAAGTGGGTGAAAACATTGCAGGACGCACAGGGGGCGCTGTATCACTGGCTGTTGGCATGAGTCAGATTTTCTCCTCCATCCCGGGATTGGATAATCTGATGTCATACTGGTATCATTTTGCCATCATGTTTGAGGCTTTGTTCATTCTCACCACCATAGATGCGGGAACCCGCGTTGCGCGGTTCATTCTTCAGGAATTATTCGGTAAGTTTTATAAACCTTTTAACCGGACGGACTGGCTTCCCGGGAACCTGATCTGCAGCGGGCTGGTTGTCATATTATGGGGCTATTTTGTATACAGCGGAACTGTATCCACCATCTGGCCGATGTTTGGTTCGGCTAACCAATTACTCGCCACCATTGCGCTTGCGATAGGAACTTCCTATATCATTAACTGCGGAAAGGCAAAATATGCATGGATCACGCTGATACCTATGTCTTTTGTGGGAATTACGACGATTATTGCCGGTTGTATGAATATCCGGGGAATCTACATCCCTCAGATCGGGACTTCGGCGAATCACCTGCAGGGAATCATTAATCTAAGCCTTACACTGTTGATCATGGCTTGTGTTGTGATAATTATCCGGGATGCGATCCCTGCCTGGGTGAGCGCGATACGGAAAGCCCGTAATGAGCCAGATCTGAATATATCTGGCAGTTTGCCCGGTTCCGGTGAAGGCAGTGACCTGAATACTGAAGGAAATAAAAATAAATAAATTATGGACCATCTACTGACAGTTCCAGAAGAGCTTTTCCTGCTCACGGTGAATGATCAAACAGGACGTAAGGCATTCCTGAAATCAAAAAAGTTCGACCTCCTGTTATCGGCTGCCATTTTAATGGATCTTGCCCTGCACAACCGAATTGATACTGACCTCGAATTTGTCATTCCCAATCAGCCTGCACCGACAGGCCATCGCATACTTGATCTTGCCCTGGAGCAGATACAACAATCACAGGAACATCAAAAAACCAACTGGTGGTTGCTCAAACTGGCGGAAAAGGGTGCCCGTTTACGTGAGATCCTCGTTTCGGAACTATTGGCAAAGGGGTTACTCAGAATGGAACGCGAACATGTTTTTCTAGGGTTTTCATCTAATAAATATCCAACCCTGATCAATGACCAGGAAGTCATTGAAGTTAAGAGCAGGGTAAAAGCCCTGATATTCAGTAAAGATTTGCCTGATTTTCGCGATGTTGTCATCATCAGTATCGCCTGGTACGGCGGATTACTGGATTTGATACTCACGGAAGATGAGATCGGAAAGTACCACGACCGCATTGAACAGCTGGCCCGTATGGATTTAATCGGGCAGGCCGTATCCAAATCATTACGAGAGGCAACCCAGTCGATCGTACTGTTGATGCGGGCTAAAGAGATCTTCGGGACCAGGTCACCGGAAGAAAAACTGGAAGAGCTGGTTGAGGAACTGAAAGCTTTGATGCACATTGACCAGGATAAGGATATGCCGGAATGGCTAAGAAAAGGAGGTGATCAATATCAGAAAACCCTTGATTACATCCGTAAAACAGGGACTAATGAGATTATTTTTAATTCAAAAACAGGGAAGTATGGGTTAAAGGCCGGTGCCAGCAAAGGACAATATTTCTGATCAGTGTGACGGCCTTGCGATCGTTACCGGGAGTCGGGTTGAAAGGTGGCAGAATAAAAAGGATTTTGATCACCTGAAGTGTAACTTTTCTTTCTATTTTTGCGCTGGGTTTCTGACAATAATGCGGGCTGACAGAAGTCGCGGATGCGGCTTTTTTTTATTTAAGAACTACAATATCAAAAAAATGAAATCTGTTCTGGGAATCGGGAATGCATTGGTAGACATCCTGTCTGCATTGAAAGATGACAGTCTGCTAAAAACCCTATTGCTTCCGAAAGGAAGCATGACACTGGTGGATAAGGGATATAGCGACAGGGTATTAAAAGCCACCGAAGGATTATCGAACGACCTGGCTTCCGGGGGTTCGGCGGCCAACACCATTCACGGGTTAGCCCGTTTAGCTGTTCCTACAGCCTTTATCGGCAAGGTTGGAGAGGACAAATACGGAGAGTTTTTTCACCTTCACATGGAGGAACAGGGCATACGTCCCCTGCTGTTGAAGAGCATGACCGAAACAGGGAGAGCCATTGCCCTAATAACTCCGGATTCGGAGAGGACCTTTGCTACTTTTTTGGGTGCAGCCGTGGAGTTATCGGCTGAAGACCTTGACCCCGCAGTATTCAAGGAGCATCATATTTTTCATATTGAAGGGTATCTTGTTCAGAATCACAATCTTATGTTACGCGCGTTATCGCTGGCCAAGGAGAATGGGCTATTTATTTCTTTGGATATGGCCAGTTATAATGTCGTTGAAAGTAACCTGGATTTTCTGAAGATGATCATCAGTGAATATGTAGACATTGTGTTTGCCAATGAGGACGAAGCGAGGGCCTTTACAGGGGAGGAACCTGAACCAGCGCTGGATATACTTGCATCAATCTGTGGAATAGCGGTAGTAAAGACAGGTCCAAACGGATCGCTGATTCGTCAGGGTGAAGAGATCATCCGTGTGAACGCCATACCGGCAAATGTAGTTGACACAACAGGGGCAGGCGATCTGTATGCTTCGGGATTCCTGTATGGGCTGGTGAAAAGTTTTTCTTTGGCCGACTGTGGAGAAGCCGGATCATTGCTGGCCGGCAAGGTGATAGAGGTGGTAGGGGCAAGAATAGATGAACCCAGTTGGGAAGATATTTACCGACAGATCAAAATGATAGGATGATATATTGCACATTCCATCCTTTTTTCTAATTTTGCAAACCTTTTTGAAGATAATAATTTAGAGGATATACCGAAATTAAAGACAAATGAAAGTTTATCAAACGAAAGACATCAGGAATGTAGCACTGGTGGGAGGGGCCAAGTCGGGAAAAACGACCCTGGCCGAATCGATGTTGTTTGAGGCAGGCCTGATCAACCGCAGGGGCTCAGTCGACGACAAGAACACTGTTTCAGACTATCGTGACATAGAGCTGGAAAGGCAGAATTCTGTTTTCTCCACGGTCATGTATGCTGAATATCAGGGCAAGAAGATCAACATCATTGATTGCCCGGGGTTCGACGATTTCTTTGGGGAAGTAGTGGCAGCACTGGCTGTATGCGATACAGCCATGATGCTGATGAATGCCCAGAACGGAGTTGAAGTCGGAACCGAGGTAACCTGGCGCTATGCTGCCAGGAATAATGTTCCCATAGTGTTTTTGATGAATCACCTGGAGCATGAAAATTCAAATTTTGAGGAAACTGTGCGTCAGCTTCGCCATTCCTTCACTAATTCCATTACACCAGTACAATATCCTGTAAATCAGGGACTTGGTTTTAATGCAGTGATTGATCTGCTGAAGATGAAAATGCTGAAATTTTCAGAGGGAACAGGGAAATATGAGGTATTTGACATTCCTGCATCTGAGCAGGCCAAGGCAGAGGAGATGCATGGGCAGTTGATAGAGAGTGCAGCAGAGAGTGATGAGACACTGATGGAAGTTTTCTTTGAACATGGCACGCTGACTGAGGAAGAATTGCAGAAAGGTCTTAAGCTGGGTATTATCCGCAGAAGTTTTTTCCCGGTATTCTGTATCGGATCAAAACACAATTTCGGAGTTAGCCGGATGATGGAATTTATCACAACCTCCCTGCCTGATCCCAGTGAGATGCCTCATCACCAGACCACGACCGGAAGGGATTTAAAATATAGTCAGACTGACCCTACTACAGCCTTTGTATTTAAGACCTCTATCGAGCCCCATTTGGGACAGATCTCCTTTCTGAAGCTGTATTCCGGTGAGATAACCGAAGCCATGGATATGGTGAACGGCAATACCGGATCGAAGGAAAGGCTGACCCAGTTATTTGCCGTGGCAGGAAAAAACAGGGAAAAAGTGGAAAAGATCTTACCCGGAGATATCGGTGCTGCCATTAAGCTCAAGGATACATACACCAATCAAACCCTGAACTCTCCGAAAAACGGTGATGACCAGATGGCAAAGATGGTATATCCTGACCCCAAGTACCGTGTTGCCGTGAAGGCCAAGAATTCGGCCGATGATGAAAAGATAGGAGGCATTTTGTATGAACTTCACTCAGTTGACCCGACCCTTATCGTAGAATACTCCAAGGAGCTGAAACAATTGATATTACAAGGACAGGGTGAGCTTCACCTGAATATTGCCAAGTGGCAGATAGAGAAGGTTAACAAAATTGATGTTGATTTCCTTGCTCCCAAGATTCCTTACCGTGAGACCATTACCAAGTCGGCAAAGGCTACCTACCGTCACAAGAAACAATCGGGTGGAGCCGGGCAGTTTGGAGAAGTGCACATGCTTATTCATCCTTACATTGAGGGCACACCATTCCAGAACGAATTTCCGGTACGCGGCACACAGGAGGAGTTACTGCCCTGGGGCGGCAAACTGGTGTTTAACAGCTGTATCGTAGGAGGTGTCATTGATGCCCGTTTTATGCCGGCCATCCTGAAAGGTATTATGGAGAAAATTGAAGAAGGCCCACTGACCGGTTCTTATGCCAGGGATATTGTTGTTAATGTTTATGACGGCAAGATGCACCCGGTTGATTCCAATGAAATCTCCTTTAAACTGGCAGGTCGTAATGCTTTCAGGGAGGCCTTTAAAAATGCCGGTCCCAAGATTCTTGAACCGATTTATGATGTTGAAGTTTTTCTTCCGGAAGAGAAGATGGGTGATGTAATGACCGATCTCCAGGGAAGGCGTGCCATTATCATGGGGATGGAAAGTGAAGGGACCTTCCAGAAGATCCGTGCCAAGGTTCCCCTGGCTGAGATGTCACGGTATTCGACGGCTCTTAGTTCAATTACCAGTGGCCGTGCTACCTATACCATGAAATTTGGTGAGTATACCCAGGTTCCGCCTGATGTTCAGACCCAGTTGCTCAAAGCATACGAGGAACAGGAAAAAGACGAGGAATAATTATTCCGGAACGAAAAAGAGGCTATCAGTTGATGATGGCCTCTTTTTTAGATTTTTTTTCTTGAACAGAGGGATAATTAATGTGGTATTAATTTTTCAATCCTTTTACTATTTTATTGGGATATACGAGCGTTCTTCTTGAAGATGGACAGCAATATGAGCCGGATCAGAGGGAAGCCTGTTACCTGATTAGGATGACGAAACCTTTATATTCGTTTATGCTTTCGTCTTCAGCCTGCAGTTTTATAAAATAGATGTATTGACCGTCCTGGCAAATCTTTCCCGAGTTATCCTTTCGGCCATTCCATGGTTTATCCGGATCATTGGTCTGGTAGATCATCTCACCCCAGCGGTTAAAGACCATCATTGTATACTGTTTATATTTCCCCCATCCTTCACCTTTTGGGCCAAAAAAGTCATTGTACCCGTCATCATTGGGAGAGAAAGCATTAGGGATATAAAAGGTGAAGAAGCCTTTAACGTGTACTTGTGCGCTGGCTGTATCATAGCATCCCGGGCCGGTGGTTGTGACCAGGGTTACATCATAGTATCCTGTATCGGCATAGGGATGGACAGGTTCAGGATCACCGGAAACAACCCCATCCCCAAAATCCCATGAATACTTATCGGCATAAACAGATTCATTGATAAAAGTCACTGTGGGTTCGAAGATTGAAACGGTTTTGGGTTTTGGATAGAAAGAAGCGGTAGGGGTTTTATAAACGCGGACGACAGCCGGGAAGGTATCGGTTGCTTCACAACCACCCATTGATACTGCTTTCAGGATAACAGTAAAGAGACCAGGCAGGGTATAGGTATGAAGCGGATTTTCGTCATTGGATGTTTTTCCGTCGCCGAAGTACCAGGTATATTGCAGGGCAGGAGGGTTAGTCTGGTTAGTAAAAGTTACCATTACCGGGTCACAGCCATTGAATGGGGCACTGGTCATGTTGGGTGAGGGAATGGGGTAAACGATCAGTGTCATTGAATCGGACCGGGTACAGCCGAATTCATTCCAAACCTGAACGCGATAAGTGCCTGAGGTTGAAGTAACCAGCAAGGGGAAATTATCTCCTGTGGACCAAAGGTAGGAGGTAAAATTCCCGGGATTCAGGAGGATGGAATCGATGGCACAGATGCTGGTGTCATTCCCCAGGTCGGGCATAGGGAGGGGGTTTACGGTAACCGTCACTTCGTCGGTGGAGGAACATCCGTTGGAGGTTACACTAAGAGAATACGTTGCAGTACTGGATGGTTGCAGATGCAGATCAGGGGTGAGTGCCCCTGTATTCCACAGGTATTGCAATCCTCCCGAGCCATGGACGGTCAGGTTGGTCCCGATGCAGATGGCGGTGTCGGGACCTGCATTCGCAACAGGGATTGGATTAACATTTACGACCAGAGTATCGTAACCACTGCAACCGTTTGAGGTGACGACAACCGTGTAAGTAGTTGTATCTGTTGGGTTTACAGTTTGTGAAGAGGTGTTTGACCCATTGCTCCAGAGATAAGAGCCTCCTCCCTGAGCGGAGAAGGTGGCAGATTCTCCGGTACAGATAGTTGTATCCGGGGGAAGGTTAGGTATTGGTCCGGGAAAAACGGTGAGTACCATGGAGGTATCATAAGAACAACCGAAATGGTCGTAAAGGGTCAGGTGATAGATTTGGTTTCCGCCTATGGGGGGACTGATAGAAACCGTGGAATCAGTCCGGTCAATAATGTAAGGACCAGTCCAAACTGTTGAATCGACTTTACAGACATATCCCCAGTTAGATGGCAGAAGGTCGGGGTCAAGGTTAAGCTGCCACCAGAAAACCCATCCGTTATCGATTCCCCAGTAGTCGCATACCTGGATGTTCCAGGTTCCATTAAGTGGGCAACCTACCATATTAGCGAAGGAATTATCGGGCTGATAGCTTCCGCTATCCATCTGGCTGCCATTGACATAGGTTTCCATGATATTAAAATCAGGATTATCCATGGTCCAGCAATAGGTCCAGCCGGTTCCTGAAGGATTACAGCAGGGGTTAGTGATGCATGCCGGGGAAGAACAGACAGGCATGGGTGTGCAGAAGTTGGTGGATATGCAGTCCATCGACTGGTCGTTGGTTCCTCCGGCAGGTGTTCCAAGGAAAGCCCCTCCATTTTGGTGATAGGTCTTAACGACACAGGATTGCCCGTTGGGACAGATCAGCGTGAATTCCAGGTCACCAACGAAGGAGTGCTCCATATTAATACATACCGAATTGATATCTGACGGACTGACAATGGTTTGGCCAGGGCTAAAGACATTAAAGGTAACATACGTATTGTAGCACTGGCCACCAAGGGCGCCTCCATCGGGGATAAAAGTTGAACTGTCATATCGTAAACTGGAAGACTGGGCATGGAAGATCGGGTCGAGGTTAACGGTGGCATCTCCTTCATACCCGACTTTCAGGGTGATCGTGTCATATTGGCAAATAGCCGGCGGGGTCTGCACCCATTTGATAGGATCATCGGCCAGGCAAACCCTCAGGCCCAGGGCATTCATTGAGGTACAGCCCAGCTGATCAATAATGGTAAGCTGAACATCGTAACCCCTGATGCTGTCGTAGTGGTGATGAACAAAGCGGCCGGAATCAATTGTTCCATCACCGAAGCTCCAGATAAATCTTGAGGTGGTATCGTCCTGAAGGTAAAGGATGTTGTTCTGAGGGAAGACGCCGACGCCTACAAAGGAAAGTGTATCCTGTGCGCACGCAACGATATAGCCGGAATCGTTTACGTGGGGATTAGTAAGGGAGGCGTCGATGCCTACATATACCTGCTGGCACAAAGGGATGCAGGATATTTCCGCAGACCAGCCTGCGCCGG
This sequence comes from Bacteroidota bacterium, assembly GCA_026391855.1. Classification (GTDB taxonomy): domain Bacteria; phylum Bacteroidota; class Bacteroidia; order Bacteroidales; family CAIXZF01; genus JAKLIX01. Next base: position 41,403 of record JAPLDE010000057.1, read on the forward strand.
TGTTTGCTCCATCTGAAGTGAAAGCCACAGTAAGGCAGCCGGACCAGTTCATAATGGTGGTTTGTATGGGATGCAGAAAGAGACCGTTATTGTTATTGTACTTTCCGATCAGCGGGTCGGTATCACTCAGGCCGTCGTATATGTACATAGTATCTGAAGGGCTAACGTCGAATTGCCAGAAATAAAGCTTTATAGCTGGATTTCCTGCTCCGGAGAAGTCAGAGCAGATGGTGGTGGAGTAAGTTTCGTTGTTGCCATATCCGCCGGCAGAACCTCCTGCATCTACGAACCTTCCTGCACAGGCTGCAAGGGTTGTGCCATTTATTGAATCAATCTTATAATCCTGTGAAAAGGATAAGAAGGGGAACAGCAAACCCGCGAATAAAAGGGTGTAAAAAAATCTCATCATAACGGCCCTGATATAGCAAAGATATAAAAAATAAAAAACCCATCTCACCCGATGGGAAAGACGTCCTCTTAAAGACTCTTTATAAAAAAAATAGTTGTCTGATTAACGGGTTTAACAAAACAAACAAAAAGGCCCCCTTTTCGGGAGGCCTTTTGAACTTAAACCAATCAAATTATATAAGGGGGGATCTTTGGTCGCGGATTATTGTTTCTGAAGGACTTTCCCTTTAATCACCAGGGTGTACATCTCGTTTTCACTGGTAGTTACGGTGAGAGTTTTGTTGAAAGGGCCTATTCCTGCTGCGTTATAAGTAGCGGTAATGGTAGAGCTTTTACCCGGAAGAACAGGTTCAACAGAGAATTTAGGTTCGGTGCAGCCACATGATTTCTGTACTTTTGTAACAGAAACAGGGGTGCTGGTAACGTTGGTAAAAGTAAACTCACAGGTGGCCGGAATTCCCTGGGGAATATCACCATAATCATGAGTCGTGTTTTCGAATTTCAGGTGGGTGGGAGCAGCTGGTGTTTGAATCGGTTGAACCTGCTGAGTGGCAGGAGTGGGGTTCTGTTGTGCAGGCTGTTGTCCGAAACCCTGGGTAAAGGACAACACCACCAAGACCAGGGTAGCTATTGCAACTATTTTCTTCATGTTTTATGTTTTATTGATGAGCAAAGATATATCAGTATTATGGAATGCATGTTAATGAGCTGTAAAGGTTGGTAAATAAAATGTAAAAACATGTAAACAAAATGTAAATGAGTGATTTCCGGTACTTTTCTTAGATAATTTTGCTTCTGAATAAAGGATTTTAACATGAAGAATGTAAATATTCGGCTGGTTGTTTTACTGGGAGCATTTTCCATTGCTTCTATTATATTATTTCAGGTTTATTGGATTAACTACACTTTTAAGATTTCCTCCACCCAGTTTAACCAACGCGTGAAAATTGCCCTTTACTCTGTGGCCGAACGTATGGCCGATTTCAATCATACAGTTTTGCCGTATAATCCTGTTAATCAGGTAACTTCAAACTATTTTATCGTAAATACAGCTACCCATATTGATGCAAAGATCCTGGAGCATTACCTGAAGACTGTTTTCCAACAGCACAATATTAATCTGGATTGTGAGTATGCCATTTATAATTGTGAAACCGGTGAGATGACCTATGGGAATTATCTGACCAACGGAGTTGAAATTCCAAAAAATGCAGGCATTCATAAATTTGAAAAACAGAAAGACCTGGTTTATTATTTTGGCGTGATATTTCCGGGTAAAACCAGCTATATTGTACGAAGTATCAATATCTGGATCATCTCTTCGGTTATCGTGATCATGGCACTGGTTTTCTTTGCCTATGCCATTTTTATCATTCTTCGTCAAAAACGGCTTTCAGAAATCCAGAAAGATTTTATTGACAATATGACCCACGAGTTCAAGACGCCTATTTCCAGTATTGCAATCGCTTCCCATGTTCTAACTGAACCAGACATTGGCCTGGACCTGGACAGATTGAAGAAATATGCCGCCATTATCATTGACCAGAATCTCAGGTTGGAGAAGCATGTGGAAAAGGTGCTGCAGATTGCTTCCCTTGAACGATCAACCGAAAAGCTGAAGCTGGAAGTATTTGATCTTCATGATGTTATCAGAGATGTTGTGGATACAATTACAACCTTTAAAGTACAGGTAACCGCAGATCTTCATGCAGAGCCTTCTGAAATTATGGCTGATAAGCATCACCTCACCAACATTATTTATAATCTTCTTGACAATGCCGTTAAATACTGCGGTTCTTCTCCGGAAATTCACATATCCACCGAAATAAAAGGTAATTTATTGATACTGTGTGTAAAAGACAATGGGCCAGGGATTGATCCCCTGTATCTCAGACGAATTTTCGATAAATTTTTCAGGATTCCTTCAGGGAATGTGCATACCGTAAAAGGTTTTGGGTTAGGTTTGTATTATGTAAAACGGACGGTGGAGTATCACAGGTGGAAGATTAAAGCAGAGAGCAAACCTGGTTATGGGACCTCCATCCGAATAGAAATCAACCGGAAAAGAAATGCCATTTAAA
>JAPLDE010000057.1:43976-47144 GCA_026391855.1 Bacteroidota bacterium
TTTGTAACCCGCGACAATCTTGAGAAGCAAGGTTATCGTATCACACATTGTGAAGATGGAATCCAGGGGTTGGAAGCATTTGGCCACAACACTTTCGATCTTTGTTTGCTGGATGTGATGCTTCCCCATATGGATGGTTTTACCTTGGCTGAAAAGATCAGGGAGATGGACCGGCATATCCCCATTTTGTTCCTGACAGCCAAATCGATGAAAGAAGATAAGATCAAAGGGCTGACACTGGGTGGAGACGATTACATAACCAAACCATACAGTATTGATGAACTTATCCTGAAAATAGAGGTCTTTCTCCGCCGCAGCCGGATTGTAGAAACTGTCGGAGAGCCTGATCATCAATACTTTATCGGGAATTACATGCTTGATACGGAAAATTTCCTTTTAAAGCGTGGTAAAAAGGAAACTGGCCTTACTTACAAAGAAGTTGAGCTTCTGAAATTTTTAAATGATAACAGGGACAAGGTGTTAAAGCGGGAAGATATTCTTACCGCGGTATGGGGTGATGACAGTTATATGCTGAGCCGGAGTCTGGATGTTTTTATCTCCCGCTTAAGGAAATACCTCTCTGAAGATCCCACCATCAGTATCCGGAGTGTTCATAGCGTGGGCTTTAAATTTCTTGTCAAAGAATCCAGGGACTGATATTTACCATTTACAACCTGGCTTTTCCTTACTTTTGTGCCTTCTTTTGAGGGAGATATTATGATGAATGTTAAGGAAAACAGGACAATTTACAAGTTACAATCCCTTGCAACAGGGCAACTTTTTGAAGACAGCGGCTGGTTGCTTGAGACTCCCGGAACAGAGCCGGCAGGATTGATCAGGGCTAATTACCAAAGTCGGCAATTGCGGGTGAAGGGGGATGAATTCGGTTTATACACTTATGCGGATTGGATGCCTATTCAACGGATACTCAGGGGATCTTCCCCTCCGGTTACCTATAAGAGTGAGAAGCTGGCTTCCCGGCTGGGACTATCCCAATTATTTATAACCTTTAGCGGATACTGGCCTGAGAAGGGAGCCTTCATGCGGTCGTGTTCCTTCAAGGAGACCGAGGCCTACAGTGTTTGCGGAAGGCTGGATACAGGGTGTGAGAAGGTGCTGGTAGTGGCTTCCGCCGGGAATACAGCCCGGTCATTTGCCAGGGTGTGTTCCGATAACCGCATCGGACTTTTGCTTTGTGTACCGGAAGACAATCTTGATGCCTTGTGGTTTGACCAGCCCCTGGGAGATTGTGTAAAACTGGCTGCCACACGTTCCGGCAGTGATTATTTCGATGCCATTCACCTGTCGAATCTGGCTTGCCAGATCAATGGATTTATCCCTGAAGGGGGTGCAAAAAATATTGCCAGGCGCGACGGAATGGGAACGACTGTTTTGTCTGCCACCCTTGCCATCGGCCGTATCCCGGATTACTATTTCCAGGCTGTGGGAAGCGGTACCGGTGCCATAGCCGCCTGGGAAGCCAACCTGAGGCTGCTGGATGATGGCCGGTTCGGTAACCACAAAATGAAACTGATGCTTTCGCAGAATGAACCTTTCCATCCCATTTATGATGCCTGGACGGCCGGATCCCGGGAGCTTTTTCCCATGGATGAAGAAGTGGCCCGGAAGAAAGTGGAAAAGATCCTCGCCAAAGTCCTCTCGAACCGTAAACCTCCTTATTCATTGCCCGGTGGATTGTTCGATGCGATGACCGATACAAAGGGTGAGATGTTTCTGGTGAAAAACCGGGAATGCCGGGAGGCTGCTTCATTGTTCGAGAAACTGGAAGGAATTGACATTCACCCTGCAGCAGCGGTAGCAGTGGCGTCGCTGATGGATGCTGCAAGAGATGGAAAAGTTGATAAAGACGCTGTCATCATGCTCAATATCACCGGTGGAGGAGAGGAGCGGTTCAAAAAGGGACATGAGCTGTTTTATCTTAAGCCCCATGTTGTTTTCGGGATGTGTCCCCCGGCAAACGAAGTAAAAGAGAAACTGGAGAGACTTTTCTGAAACCGGACAAAGATTACAGTCCGATGATTTCGCTCACCGGAAGCAGGGCTTCTATACACAATGCGGCAAACTGATCAAGGGGGATCCCGATCTTTTCACACTCTATGATATTCTCGCGGCTTACGCTGGCAGCAAAAGCTTTTTCCTTCATTCGTTTTACCACCGATTTGGGTTTTACCACAGCCAGTTTTTTCTCCGGGTAAACATAGGTGGTGGCAAAGATGAGCCCGGTAATGGTTTCACCGGCAGCCAGGGCATGCTGAAATTCGGTGGAGCGGTCTTTTCCCGATGAACATTCATTGTGCATGCGGATGGCATCAAGTATTTCTTCATCCACGTGGTAATCCTTCAGCAAAATCTCTGTTTGTGTTCCGTGCACCAGGGGATCAGCGTTTGTCAGTTCTACATCCAGGTCATGCAGCAGGCCGGCGAGTCCCCATTTTTCCTCATCCCTGCCCAGTTGACGGGCAATTCCGCGCATCACGGCTTCCGACGCCAGGCAATGGAAGATCATCTTTTCGTTTTTAACGTACTGGTGTAGAAGTTGAAGGGCGGTTTCCCGGGTGAGGTTCATATGGTAATATTTTCTGATTTAATGAATTGCCAAAAATACTTTTTTCCTTCATTCCGCTTTCAGCCAAATTTGAATGTTACTTCTAAAGAATTATGGAAAATGGGTGTAAATGTCTTTACGTGGAAGACATCTAACGAAATATAAGATATCATCCTCAAAACACAGCCCGATTCGATAATTTCCAATTCGAATCCGGAAATGCTGTTTTTTAACACCGGAAATAGGTTTGATATGAGAAATTTCCTTTAAAGTTACGGCTTTCTCCGCCTGAAGGATTGCTTTTTCAATGGATAATCGTACTCCTGGATCCCGTATGTCCTTTAAATCACGTAAAAAGCTATTTTTAAAGCTTGTTTTCATTTTTCAATGTTCGCATTATGTCCGATTTGGGAACATCTTCTGTCTTCATTCCTTCTGAAATAGCCTCTGAAAGAAAAAGATCCTCCAGCAGTTCCTCTTTAACAACCCTGAATTTTATTCCTAATTTGTCGGCAAGCTTTAACAGCAAGTTCAGATTGTCTTTCGATCCTGACTGCATTATAACTGTTTCCATCGTTTACGGATTGATGTAAACACAAAAT
>JAPLDE010000050.1 GCA_026391855.1 Bacteroidota bacterium
AAAACAACGTTCAGATTTATTGCAAAGGAATATCAAAGAACATGTAAATTTGTCAAAGAAAATTACAAAACATAAACAAGAGATTGTTTATAACTCAAAATAGCCACTTAGAGGGGGTGAATAGTTACCTAACTTCAATTGAGTCTTAAAATAAATCTGCTTGAAACATATATATGTATAAATAATATGTATGTAAAAAAATTTAGTTAAAAATTTTGGGAGTTATTCTTTAATAAATATCCCATCAGCACATAAATGATCTTTCAAAATAATCTGATAATGAAATATTCCGGATGGAAGTGATTCAATATTTAAACAATAAGAATTCGGTTCTTGTATCTTATCGGAATAAATCATTATCCCCAATGAATTAAAAACTTTTATTAATGGATCATCCGTCTGCGGTGTTGAAAAATGAAAAATTATTCTGTCCCTGGAAGGATTCGGGTATACTGTCACATAACTGTCTCTGGAAAAATCATTCTTCCCGGCTGAAATATCATAGGACCAAAGATCTGTGAAGCCAATGCCGGTGCCCACTCCAAGTCCAATGTAGGCGATGTCACCTATTACAAAAGGAATGGCATATCCTCTTCCCCAACCGCCGAAATCAGCTAATTGTGACCATGAGTCTATTTGAGGATTATACATCCAAAAATCATTAAGAGTAACAAAAGGATAATTATCATACAGACCTCCCATTACATAGCCCCTGTCATTAAAAGAAAATGATGCAGAACCAAAACGAATAATTGCCGGAAGGCTAGCTTTTTGCTGCCAGGTATCTGTCACGGAATTCCATTCCCACAGCTTATTAGGATATCCCTGATTAGAAGAATACTCAAAAATATAACCTTTATCTAAAATGGGGAATGCAGTAAATCCATCAATTAATTCTGTAATTAGTAAGTCGTTTTTTTCAGTCCATAGATTTTGAACCGGATCATATTCATAGAGAAGAGGAGGTTGATGGTTAAATATAACATAGCCCTTTTGATTTATCGCGAAACCACCACATATATAGGTTGATTGTATTATGGCAAACTCACTTTGCAATGTAAAATTATCTTGTTGATAATTGTATCTCCAGCATTTGATAAAAGTGGTTCCGATTGAGTCCTGAAAAGAAAAAAAATAAGCTGTATCACCAATAGTTAACGCAAAAGAGCATATAAGATTTGGTGGCAAATCTGCATGTTGATTCCAAGAATCTGTGACCGGATCATAACTCCAAAAATCATAAAGTTCCGGACCAACCTCGGGCATAAACCCTCCACCAATAAATTCCAAATTGTTTAATGTAAAGTTAACATGTGTGGTACGGAAACTTCCCGGGAAATTGGCTTTTTGTACCCAGGTGCCTTGAGAAAGGCAAAATATTGTTGATAGTAATAGTTGAATTAATAAAGCAAAACATTTCATATGACAAACAATTATTAAAAATAAAAAAACTTAGATGGTGAGGTTTTAGGGTGAAGAAATTGATATTGTGGAGGATACCTTAACAATAAGGCAGGAAAATTATCAAGCTGTTGCGATTTTACAGATCAAAAATGATTTTGAGACTTGCTTTGATTTTTTCGATTACATCTCCCCGGACGCTGCCTTTTTTTGTTAATAATCTTTTATTATCGATAGAACGGATCTGATCGATCATGATGTCGCAATCTTCACTCAACCCGGTTAATCCCTTTTTCAGGTGGACCCGTAAAATTTCACTTTCCGGCTGAACGTTCGAAGTAATGGGGCAAATAACTGAAGAAGGGTGATGTTTATTAAGCAAATCAGTTTGAAGAATAATGACGGGTCTGACTTTACCCGCTTCGGTACCAATAGTTGGATTAAGGTCAGCGATCCAGATATCAAATTGTTTAACCTTCATTATCAATTACTTCAAATTCACGTAGTACGTTAATTGACTCATTTTTAACAAGTTGAGACTCTTTCTCTAACCTCGCGGCTAAAAGCTTTCTTTTCTGGAAGGTATTATAGAATTCAATGGCCTCATTAATGTATCTGTTTCTTGGCTTATTTATCTGATTGATAACGTCTTCCGTCTCAAGAAAGATAGCGTCATCTAATTTAAGAGATAGTGTTTTCATGTGTTAATAATTTTGATTTTAATGGTCAAATGGAATACCCATGAAGTTATTATCATCTCTGTTGGTGAGTAAAAACGCATGGGTATTTCATCTTTATTCCCAATTAGAGTATCATAAAAGTATATACTAATAAGGAATTTTCCAAACAAATTCTTTCTTATGACACATAAAATTTGATCTGTTTGATAGAAAGTGCTGATATTGAGGAGAATGCCCTATTACAACCACCAGCAGGAAAACTTCTGGTTAGTTTGATAACTCAATGAAATTCAGTTATTCACCCGATAATCTCATCAATTCAATCTCAACATTCTCGGAAATTCTGAAGCCGATGATCTTTAACTGTTCCAGAACAGGTTTAATTTCAGGTATGATACCAGCAGATTTTGCTTTGAAAAGAATACCCAGAGTGCCAGTAATCTCAAAACCAATCCGTTGAGCATATTTTCTTGCTTTTAAATCATCAAGAACAAGAATTGAGTCTGGTATGCTCAATCCAAGCGCAAGGATACTTGATTCTCCTTTATCAAGGCTGGCTTCAAGAATTTTTTGATAGTTAGTATCTGGAACTGATTGTATTACAATCCATTCAGGAAGGTTGAAGCCATATTCATTAACAACCTCTGGAGTGGTTAACACTGAACCATATAACTCCTTGAGGATGAAAAGCAACTCAACCTTCACAAGAGTAATAATACAACTTGTGTCAAGGAGATATACCCTAGGCATTTTTTATATCATTGTACAAGTCCTCATTTGAACTGCTGAATATGGAGATACCATATTTACCTGCCATTTCAATAAAAGCTCTTTTAGATAAACCGGCAAAATCAGCAGCTTGTCCGGCGGAAAGCTTGCCATCCTCATACAACTTTGATGCAAAATATATCAAAAGTTCAGTTGCATTAAAATCAAGGTTCTCAGGAATATTTACAGTAAATGATTTCATTCTCAAGCTTTTTAACAAAAATAACAAAAATGCCGTTTCTTATTACCATTTAATGAAAAAGGATTTTATCCGGATTGTCAGTTTAATAAACTTGAATCATCCTGACTTTAAGACATGAGAAAATATTATCATCTTGTTATTCAGTTAATTAGAAGTTCATAGGCACTTCCATCAGCAAAAATTCGGCATTGGTATCTGCCACAACCGACAATTGGTCAATATCCCATATTCCAAAACCATCGCGGGCTTCTAATGGCTGACCATTGACGGTGACCTTACCGCTCAGGATAAAAGCATAAACACCATTACCTTTTGCTTTGATCTGGTAATCAATACATAAACCCTTGTCGAATTTCCCCAGGTGGAACCAGGCATTCTGATAGATCCAGACACCTTCATCATCAGCATCGGGTGACAGTATCTGCTGCAACTTGTTGTGGCGGTCTTCAATGTTAAGGGTGATCTGGTCATATCGGGGAGTTACATTTTTACGGTCTGGGAACACCCATATCTGCAAAAATTTCAGGGGTTGATCGGCATTTGGATTGAATTCGCTGTGAAAAATCCCGGTCCCGGCACTCATTACCTGCACGTCTCCATGCCTGATCACCGATGTATTCCCCATACTGTCCTTATGCTCCAGGTCGCCTTCTAGGGGAATGGAAATGATCTCCATATTGTCGTGAGGGTGTTTTCCAAAACCCATCCCGGCTGCAACCGTGTCGTCGTTCAAAACCCGCAACGCTCCGAAATGAATGCGTTCAGGGTCGTAATAACCGGCAAAGCTAAACGTATGCCGGCTGTCGAGCCACCCGTGATCCGAGTGACCACGGGTGCCGGCCTTATGCAGTACTGCGCTTTTCATGGTTTCGGCTCCTCAGGCTTGTTTTACCAATTGAATATCACAGTTGATCTTCACTTCATCGCTAACCAATAAACCACCGGCTTCCAGCGCTGCATTCCAGTTCAGGTCCCAGTCTTTACGGTTGATCTTTCCTGTAATCGAGTAACCGGCTTTTTCGTTTCCCCAGGGATCTTTCATCACCCCGCCAAATTCAACATCAAGTTTTACCGGCCTGGTGATCCCTTTTATCGTAAGGTCGCCTGTCAGTATATAGTTCCCTTCATCATCCACTTTCTTAGCCTCTTTGCCGATAAAGGTGATCTTCCTGTGATTTTCAACGTCAAAGAAATCAGGACTTTTCAGATGAGTGTCGCGATCGGCCGTGCCGGTATCCACCGAGGCGGCATTCAACGAGAAACTGATATCCGAAGTCATGAACTCTCCGCCGGTAATAATAATGCTGGCTTCGAATTCCTTGAATACACCCTTTACATTGGTGATCATCAGATGTTTAACCTTGAAAGCGATTTCGCTATGGTTTGGGTCGATGCCCCAGTTTGATTTTGCAATAGTTTCCATTGTTGTTTTTTTTAATTGTTTAATGGGACAAAGGTAGACCAGGGTACC
>JAPLDE010000095.1:0-25198 GCA_026391855.1 Bacteroidota bacterium
ATATATTTTTCTCTGCAAATATCCACAGGCATTTTGAATCTTGATTGTAACTCACTAATTAGTTCTTGCTTTATCTCAAATAAATTTTCGGTACCATCTTCAAACTCAACAATCAAGTCAATATCACTTTTGTCAGTTTGTTCTCCCCTGGCAACTGAACCAAATATACCAATACGTGTTAAATGGTATTCTCTCTGGTATCTATCCTTGTTTAACCTCAGGTAGTTCAATATCTGTTTGGAGTCTGTCATATTCTAAAATACTTGTTCAAAGATAAAATTTTCCAAATACCTGTATGCATCCGGTGTGATACGTCTTGCTAATGTTACAAAAATAATTGTATATAATATCCATTACTTACCAACAAGTTTAGCCAGATTTTCGGGATATCTTGAGCCAATATCGGGAAAACGGGCCAGTAAAACATCTATTGCCTCCAGATCTGATGAGCTCAGGTTTATGTCCACAGCACCAACATTTTCCTTAAGGTATTTTCTCTGTTTTGTACCGGGAATAGGAATGATGTGGCTGCCTCTGGCTAAAATCCACGCCAGGGCGAGCTGAGCGGGAGTGCAGTTTTTATCCCCAGCCATACCGGCAAAGGCGATGGCCAGTTGCCGGTTATTTTCCCAATGACCGTCTGCAAAACGGGGCAGCATTTTCCGAAAATCGTTATCAGCCAGTTTATCTCTGTCAATGGTGTTGGTAATCAAACCCCGCGAAAGCGGGCTGAATGGAACGAAAGTTATCCCCTGCTCCCGACAGAAGGGCAGCATTTCCTTTTCCGCTTCGCGGGTGAGCAGTGAATATTCGCTTTGCAGGGCTGAGATGGGATGCACCGACCGGGCTTTCCTGATGGATTCGACCGATGCTTCCGACAGCCCCAGATAACGAACTTTACCTTCTTTAACCAGATCGCTCATAGCCCCAACCATTTCTTCCACCGGAACCTTAGGGTCGATGCGGTGGGCATAATACAGATCGATCGTTTCGATATTCAGCCTTCGTAAACTGGCTTCAACAGCTGTTTTCATATATGCCGGTGAGGTCTCCAGAACCATTGGATTTTCAGGAGTAGCCCTGAAACCGAACTTTGTGGCTATGAAAACGTTGTTACGGTTAGGAACCAATACCTTTGAAATAAGGCTCTCGTTTTCGCCACTACCGTAAAAATCGGCGGTGTCCCAAAAATTAACCCCCAATTCTATCGCTTCCTGCAACGTGGCAAGAGATTCTTTTTCATCTCTCCCTGTATAGGCATGGCTCATACCCATACAACCCAAGCCGATGGCCGACAATTGCTCTCCAGTTTTTCCCAGACTTCTGTATTTCATTAGTTTTAATATGTTTAATGGTTTGAAAAAGAGTTAATCAGTAATATTCGAAAGTAAAGAAAACTTCCAGATGAACCGGATCAAGGGAAAGGCATCTTATGGCAAAGCTGCAGGATTTTCATTTCTCAACATCATAGCCGGATATGCCCGGCTTGACAAACTGCCTGAATATGATATCGTTTAACATTATATCCCAACAGGCTAAAAAGTAAAAGACGTTCATCCTGATAAGGTTACTTAGTCTGAACCGGGAGTTGAATTTTACAGGCAGCATTGAAAAGGCAACCAGCACTGTCCCGGGAAAGAAGAACACTATAAGCTCATGCCTGTCGATAACCGCAACACCCAGGCTGATATAACATAAAAACAGGCAGACAGGAATGATCAGTCGCAGGTATTTGTGCCACATCAGCATGATCTGCTGTTTGCCACTGAGGTCGCCGATGATCGTCCGTGCTTTAAGTATCTGAAGCAATCCCTTCAGATATCTCCTTGCTCTCCGGTAATCATACAGCTCAGAAAAGTTATCTTCAACAATCTGACAATCATTTCGTATTTCAATCTGTTTTGATTTTAAGATACTCAGGCTCAGATACAGGTCGTCGAGGATAATATTTTCGGGGATGGGGCAGTAACAGGGTTTCTTCAGGGCGTAAAGAGGGCCGTACACTCCCATGAGACAACCCGACTGACTCTCCTTCATTTTCAGGAAGTTTTCGTGGCTCCTCAGAAACGAATGGTTGCTTTCTTTATCAAGGGTTGATATACAAGCCGATACAGCCCCTATATGCTCATCTTTCAATGGTTCAATGATCTTCCGGAGAATTCCTTCGGATAATTCCTGACGCTGGTCACAAAAAACGATGTTGTTAAAGGCTGCTTTTGCCACACCTATGTTCATGGAATACGGAATACCCCGCCGGCAGGGATTCTCCAACACCTGAATATGTTCAAGTCTGGTGAAATCCTTTAACAGATCATCACTTCCATCCTGGCTGTTATCATCGATAATGATCAGTTCGTACTGATGAAAGCAGGCTAATTCACGGATCAGAAAGCCGATCTTCTCCTGTAAATATTTCTTTCCGTTATACGACAGCAGAATTACTGTAACCCCATCAATTTCAACAGGTTCAGAGCTATCTGAATGGTCGGCTTTACCGGATAGCATTAACCAAACCGGGTAAAACAGGTATAATAAGATGATAAACGATGTAAGGCTGTATATGGTGATCAACAGGTTACAAATTATTTTTTTTCACAAAACGGAGCTTGTAGATGGATTTTAGCAGCATGTAAACCTTTTCACCCGAATGTCCCGGCAAAAATTTCCGGATCATCCTGGAGGTCTCCTTCGCCAGGTCGAACCACCGGCTTTTCTTATCCCGGTTACTGTAAAAGCCATTCTTTTTCACCAGGCGGATCGCTTCCAGCCGGTCTTTATAAGGGAACTCCGGGGTTTCAAATACGATTCGGGGGTTAACCGAGTGGAAATCATGAATTTCTTCAGTATAAAACCGTCCGTTTTCGAGCACATACTGCCATTGATGCGTCCCTTTAAAGGGCAATACCGTATAGAAATTCGTATAATCACAATCCGATCTCCTGGCATATTCGATGGATTGTTTTACCGTTTCAAGGGTATCACCGGGGCTTCCGATGACAAACTGCGACAGTACTTCTATCCCGGCTTTCTTCATCATCTTTATCCCTGCATCAATTTTTTCGATGGTGGTATTTTTACGCATATTGGACAGAATTTCATTATTGGCCGATTCTATTCCAATTGCCGCGTTATAACAGCCTGCTTTTTTCATTGTAAATGCTAACTCCTGTGTCATGATATCGGCTCTGAAGGAGGCAGACCAAAGGATATTTATATTGTTGTTTATCAGTATATTACAAAATCTATCCACTCTTTCCGGGGAAATATTGAAGCTATTGTCACCGAACACAAAGATCTTATTCCCATAATTTTTTAACAGGTGTTCAATTTCAGATACCATGTTAACTTCATCGCGGCACCGGTAATTATAATCCCAGATCGAGCTCGAATTACACCATGAACAGGCATACACGCAACCTCTGCTGGTGATCATGCGGTGGAGGGGATATCTTTCCATCGGGAAAATGTCGTAAGCCGGCAGAGGCAGGGTGTTCAGGTCGGCAATATGCCTGCGGGGCGGATTAACGACGATATTTCCCGACAGGTCGTGATACATTAACCCGTTTATTGCTGCCGGTTCCTTATTGCCTTTGAGATGACTGATAAGATCAGAAAAAGTGAGTTCTCCTTCTCCGTAAACCGCGAAGTCGGCAGGTGTTTTTTTTAAAATATCCTGCATGATGGTCGTTACATAGGGACCACCCAAACAAACCGGAACCCGGCTGTCAGACTGTTTAACCCTGTTAAAAACATTGATCACCTCATTATACACCGGTGAAAAAACGGTAATGCCAACCAGGTCGAAGGCCGAACTGAAGAATCTTTTCGTTTCGCCGGTAGTGGCCACCCTGGTATCGAGCACCTTGAAATGCAGGTCGTTATGTTGTTCCCGGGCATAAGCAGCCAGGTAAGCCAGCCCGAGATGGACCGTTTTGTACCTTCTGTCGTTGTTCGGAAAGATTAACCCGATGTTCATATCTGATTACCAGTTTATTACACTTCGCTTCTGAAAAAACTTACCGGTCGGAATCTGCATTTCTGTGGCCAGCCAGACTGCTGTATCGGCTCCCTCACTAACCGACAGGGGAGCGTCAACCCCGCCCATATCGGTTCTTACCCAGCCCGGGCATACGGCATTTACTTTTATCCCCTTCTCTTTCAGTTCATTGGAAAACATGATGGTCAGGGCATTCAGCGAAGTCTTCGATAAACTATAGCCGGGATAAAATCCGGTTAACGCGCTCAATTCCCCCATTCCGCTGGAAATATTGATAATCCGGCCATCCTCACTCTTCAGTATTAATGGAACAAATACCTGTATCATCCGCCAGGCCCCGTAAAAATTCGTTTCCATCACTTTTCTGACCTGAAACAGAGAAACGTTGCCGGCTCCCTTTCCCCGGGATTCAATACCCGTTTTATGCAGGATGGGTTTCATTTTCTTCAACATCTGCCAGGTTCCGGCAAAATTTGAGGCAATGGATCTTTTAACCTTTGCAACTATTTCATTTACAGGATCTTCACTTCTTTCACCAATACCGGCATTATTGATCAGTATATCAAGTTTCCCGAACTCCTTTTTTACAAAGGCAAACAACGCTTGTATGCTTTCTTCATCAGTCACGTCAAGTTGTTTAACGATTACCCTTTCACTCATCGTCCCGGCTGCCTTCTCCCCTTTTAAAAGGTCTCTCGACCCCAGAATTACGATGTAGCCGGCCTCATCCAACTGACGGCAGATCTCTTGTCCGATACCCCTGTTTCCCCCGGTGACTAATATGACGTTCATTTAGGTTGAAATTGATGCTGGAACTATATAAAAATAACAATGTTTGATCGTTTGCGACAGAATCCGCAAAAACAGCCTGGGCATGATCCGGATCAAGGCACTCCTGTTCCTGAAGGGGTATTTAATGACGGAAGCCAGCATATTCCGGCTGAAATGGTGGCAACAGGCGTTACAGACCTCATAATACCTGCCGTTGAGCAGATCATTCCTGATTTTTACCGTCGCTTCCGACCAAAGGGCCAGTAATCCGTCTTCCCTGTTATCCCTGATGGAAACCATTGCAGGTTCTAAACCACAGGGCTGAATGCCTCCATCATAAGTGATGTCGATGATAGCATCAATTTCCCTGCAAAAGAACGACTTCAGGACAGGATCAAAAAACCGCCTTCCCTCTGCCTTTTGTGCCGTCTCAAGGTAATAACCTATCCATGGTAAGATCCTGTAAACGTTTGTTTTAATCTGGTGTTTTCTCTCAAACTTCAAAATTCTTTTTAATTCTCCAACCAATATCTCCACATGATCAGGGCTTACATTTAGCCTTGCTTTTTGATCCAGTACCGGCCGGTCAGGGTAGTTTGAGGCGGAAATCACCGGCTGGAACAACACCTCTTTAGCGCCTTTTTTGTAAGCGTTGGTAACGATGGCAAACAAATCCGTGTAGTTATATTTCGAGATTACGGTCAGCACATTTACAGGGATTTTCTTTACGATCAGCCATTCCATTGACTTAACCGCAGAAGTAAGCGCCTGAGGGTTACCGCGGATGCCGGCCTGGATGTCATCCCGGAAAGAATCGATGGAGATATTGATCAGGGCGTTGCTTTCTTTCAACGAATCTAACTCCTTTTCGCTCAGCATCCAGGCCGTCATTCCGTTGGTGGTGATGGACGAACGGATGTTCTTTTTTGCCGCATAGGCCACTATTCCGATGATCCCTTCGAATAAAAAAGGTTCGCCTCCGCATATTGACAAATTCCGGATATCGTTTTCAGCCATCTGATCGATGATCCAGATGAGATCATCTGAAGATAGTCTGTCTGTTTTGAGTGTAGGAATACCCACTCCTATTTCACAATAAATGCAGTGCTGATTACACCGGTCAGTGATATTGACTGTTACTTTTCCCGGCTTTGACCGGAAAAAACGCAGCGCAACGATCTCGGGCAGATAACTGGCGATGATTTTTGATTTCATTTTGAATGGATCATCCTGATTTTCAAAGGGTTCAGGATTATCTCCAACTGAATATTTATCAGGTGTTCCTGCAAAGGACTATTTTTTTACACCATATATATATACTGCTTCAATCCACTTTTTAGCCAAAAGTCCGGAAAACAATTTATTGGCCGTCATCCTTTCCGGATGCCACTGAACAGCTATTAGTAAGGATTTGTTTTCAGGGTTTTTCCAGCCGTAAGCTTCAATGAGTCCATCGGCAGCCCTTGCCCAGGGCGTAAAAGGACCGGCGAGCCTCTCTACTCCCTGGTGGTGGTAACTGTTTACCTGACCACGGCCTGATTTTACCACCGTATTCAGCCAGGAACCAGGTACCAGTTCAATGTCGTGAGAGGCCCCTTCCGGCTGATCGTTGCGGTGGATGACAGCGTTGGGCAGATCTCCCGGGATATCAATAAATAAGCTACCGCCTTCAACCACATTTAACAGCTGGGCACCGCGGCAGATGGCAAAAACAGGCATTCCCTTCTCCAGGGCTTTCTTTATCAGGGCAATTTCCAGCGTATCCCTGGTATAGTCGATCACTCCGCAACGTCCGGTCTGATCTTTTTTTTGATAGAGGTTTGGGTCAACATCATTCCCTCCGGTAAGGACCAGACCCGAGCAGCCTTCGAGCAGGCCGACTGCCCCTGCAGGGCTCAGTCCGGACATGTCAACACACTCAATGCCAGGATCTTCTGTCAGAAACAGCCGGGTGTAAAGCTTGTATTTTTCTTCCGGCCCGGCTTTAGAAAAAGCCACTTTCACCTTTTCTTTCGTCTGACCCATAACATTCTCAATATTAAGCTGATAACTAATTAATAAGCTGATTGCTAAAAGTTTAATTACTTTATTCATTGACAAGGTGTTCAAGTGTTTAGTTTGCCGGTGTTCCGGTGTACCAATCTACCAGTTTACCGGTGAACCAATTTTGAAACAATTCACCTGGTACACTGGTATATTGGTACACTGGTATACTGATCAACTTATTAACTGATTAACTGTGAAAAACGACCGATTAATGACAAAGGTAAAAATTAATACCGATTAAAAAGCAAGGTAGAAATCAGCTGTAATGGCTTGATATTCTTTGGTATAAGAACCATCTGTATTGCGAATAACCAGCTCGTTGCCCGCTGTTTCTTTTGGTGAAAAGGATAAGTCGAGGCAGGTTCTGATGAATGCTGAGCCGGGTTTCGATCTAATCCGTAACAGCCTGTCGGGATATAACCCCAGCTTCTGAGCCATATTTATAAATTGACTTTCCTTCAAATATGGCAATATCACGGCAAAACGGCCTGCAGGGGAAAGCAAGTGCGAAACGCCGTCCAGCAGTTCCCCGTATGACAGTTCATCGGTATGCCGCGACAAGCGTCTGTCCATATCCGCAGCCTTCAATGAATTCACAAAATATGGAGGATTGGAGAGGATAAGGTCGAATTTCTCTATAATTTTACCCGCAAATTCCTGGAAGCGAAGGCATTGAACACTGAGCCGGGTACTCCAGGGAGACTGGTTAAAGTTACTCTTTGCCATGACCACGGAAGGTTCATGAAGATCGATTCCCTTTATCATCGTCATTATTGTCCGCTGGGCCATCATCAGGGAAAGGATGCCGCACCCGCAACCGATATCGAGCACATTTTTTTCCCCGCCTATCCTCACCCAGGAACCCAGGATTACAGCATCGGTCCCTAATTTCATGGCACAACCCTCATCCGAGAGGGAAAACCGTTTAAAACGGAAAGCCTTCCGCATACTCAGAAGTTCAGGTTAACCAGCCCTTCCGGCAGGTCCACGGTAATTCGTTTCTTTTTCTTATCAATCTTCAGAATGATCTCTGCCACTATTGGTATAAGTATCTCACCATCAGGCGATTTAACGACAAGCAGATCCTGGTTTGTATTTTCGAGTATATGATCGACAACGCCGACCGGGCCAAGGTTTATGTCGGTCACTTCAAAACCGGTAACCGTTTCGGCCAGCGGGTTATCCTTCAGCGGACCGGAAGTTACTTCATTGGGAAGAAAAACCGGGCAATTGACCAGCCTCTTAGCTCTCTCAAGGTCCGGAACATCCAGAAATTTTACCCGCAGACCTGCTTTTCCCTGATAATCAATTTCTTCAATAAAAAAGGGAATGAGATCATCATCGATCTCGATAAAAACGTATTTTAATTCAGTGTATTCAACCGGAAAATTTCCCCTGGTAACGATCACCACTTCCCCCTGATATCCGGAACATTTGGTGACTTGTCCGGCCAGAAAACAGGAATCCCTGTCAATCACCTTTGTATCTTTTTGATTAACAGGGATTTTTGCAGCGTTTTCCATAGGTTAGAATATGTCGAATATGCTTCATCTCTGTATGCTTCGACTCCGCTCATGCTTCGACTCCGCTCATGCTTCGACTCCGCTCAGCATAAGGAGGGACTATTCAGCGGCTTCGGGGGCAGCTTCTTCAGCAGCGGGAGTTTCAGCGGCGGCCGGTGCTTCTTCAACAGCAGCTTCTTCAGCCATCCTGGCTTCGGCAGCGGCTTCTTTTGCATTTTTCTTTGCAATGGCTTCCGACCTGGCCTGTTTCATCTTGGCTTCTTCTTCAAAGCGCTTTTTGGCTTCGGTTTTTGAGCCCAGTTCAATTTCCTTTTTTGCTGAATTCACCTTGGCGGTTTTTGCCTGTAACCATTCCTGGAACATCTCCTCGGCTTTAGTCTCAGTAAGCGCACCTTTTTTAACACCTTTCAGCAGGTGATTTTTGTAAAGAACACCCTTATAAGCAAGGATGGCTTTTACCGTGTCTGTAGGGCTGGCGCCGGTCTGAAGCCAGTACAGTGTACGGTCAAAATCAATGTTAATTTCTGCGGGTCTGGCAATAGGATCATAAGTGCCAAGCTTTTCTATGAAACGCCCGTCACGTGGTGCACGACCATCCGCAATAATGATATGGTAAAAAGCTTTTCCTTTCTTACCAAATCGTTGTAACCTCATCTTCGTTGGCATAACGTAAAATTTTAATATTCAATAAAATACACCAGACCTGCACTCAACTTCCGCTGAAATCCAGGCCATTTTCAAGGGGTGCAAAGGTAATCATCTTTTTATAAAATACAAAAGATCATTGTCTTAAGCTGCTGTTTTTTAGTTTTCAACACACACAGCCAAAAATCAAATAATAGGTACTTTTATGACCCTGAATTTCCCTAAGCAAAATAAGAATGGAAGAAGATGAAACTGATGTAGATACAGGGAAACCTGCGTTCACCCACCTGCATGTCCACACGCATTATTCTTTTCTGGATGGGGCTGCCGCTATTCCGGGATTATTAAAGGAAGCCGGTGATAATGGTATGCAATCGCTGGCCATCACCGACCATGGAGCCATGTATGGTGTGCTGGAGTTTTTTAAGGAAGCTAAAAAGGTTGGTATCAAACCCATTATCGGGACAGAGATATATGTTGCACGGACGAACCGCCACAGTAAACACGGTAAGCAGGACCGCAGCGGATACCATCTGATCCTCCTGGCCAAGAACTTACTGGGCTACCGTAACTTATGCAAACTAAGCACCCTTGGGTTTACCGAAGGATTCTATTATACTCCCCGTATCGATAAAGAGTTGCTCCGTCAGTACCATGAAGGGATCATTGCAAGCTCGGCCTGCCTGGGTGGTGAAATACCCAAAGCCATTATCAACCAGGGCGAAGAAGCGGCAGAGCTTGTGTTGCAGGAATATCTCGGGATCTTCGGTGAGGACTTTTATCTTGAACTCCAGCGTCACGGCATCCCTGAGCAGGAGATCGTGAACCAGGCTCTTTTGCGGATGGCGAAAAAATATAAGCTGAAAGTCATTGCCACCAACGATGTCCATTTTGTTAAAAAGGAATACCGTGAAGCCCACGACATTCTTATCCGCCTGAATACCAACAGGGAAGATGAAGAAGGAGGACTGCATTACTCCGGCCAGGAATACCTGAAAAGCCCGGAAGAGATGGCTGCCCTGTTTGCCGACATACCCGAAGCCCTTGCCAATACCCAGCAACTGGTAGATAAGGTGGAAGATTTCGACATCAAACACAAGGTCATCCTGCCCGATTTTCCGCTTCCGGCAGGCTATACCAGCGATTTTGAATACCTGCGGGAGCTGACTTACCAGGGAGCAGCCAGGCTGTATCCCGGGATCAGCGATCAGATTCGGGAACGTCTTGATTTTGAGCTGAGTGTAATTAAAGAGATGGGGTTTTCCAGCTACTTTCTCATTGTAGCCGACTTCATCCAGGAAGCCAGGAAAATGGACGTGCTGGTCGGTCCCGGCCGCGGATCGGCTGCCGGGTCGGCTATTGCTTACTGTACGGGTATCACCACCATCGACCCGATAAAGTATAACCTGCTGTTCGAACGTTTCCTCAACCCGGAGCGTATCACCATGCCCGATATAGACGTTGACTTTGA
The DNA here is from genome assembly GCA_026391855.1 of Bacteroidota bacterium. Taxonomy (GTDB): domain Bacteria; phylum Bacteroidota; class Bacteroidia; order Bacteroidales; family CAIXZF01; genus JAKLIX01. The sequence goes on from JAPLDE010000095.1 coordinate 10,454, forward strand.
CGATGCCGGCCGAGACAAGGTGCTTAAATATGTGATGAATAAATATGGTGAGAACCGGGTAGCCCAGATCATCACTTTCGGGACCATGGCTGCCCGGTCTTCGATAAAAGATGTGGCGCGTATACTGCAACTTCCTTTGCCTGAGGCAAATGCGATGTCAAAGATGATCGAATTCGGCCAGGACTTGAAAACTGCCATCCAGAAAAACCACGATTTGGCGAATATCATCGAAAAAGGTAGCCCCGAAGCAAAGAAAACGCTACAATTTGCGCAGGTGCTGGAAGGCTGTGTCCGCCAGATGGGCGTTCATGCCTGCGGCGTTATCATCGGACCCGATGACCTGATCAACTATATCCCCCTTACCCTGGTAAGGGATACCGGCCAGGTTGTCACCCAGTACGAGGGAAAGCTGATGGAAGACGTGGGTATGCTTAAAATGGATTTCCTTGGTTTGAAAACCCTCTCCATCATAAAAGATGCCGTTGAAAACATACGGCTGAGGCATGGTTTTACCATCGATACGGAGGAAATACCCATTGATGATGCGGATACTTATGCCCTCTTCCAGCGGGGAGACACCATCGGCATTTTCCAGTTTGAGTCGGACGGAATGAGGACCCACCTGAAAAAACTCAAGCCAACCAGCATCGAAGACCTTATCGCCATGAACGCCTTGTACCGTCCGGGCCCCATGGAAATGATCCCCCAGTTCATCAACCGTAAACACGGACGGGAAAAGGTTGAATATCCTCACCCGTTGCTGTCAACCATACTTGAACCCACCTATGGGATCATGGTGTACCAGGAACAGATCATGCAGGCTGCCCAGATACTCGGTGGGTTTAGCCTTGGGAATGCAGATACCCTCCGCCGTGCTATGGGAAAAAAGAATATGGAGATCATGGAGCGGATGAAGAACGACTTTATTGAAGGTGCCGCCAAAAACGGGATTGAAAAGGAAAGGGCCAATAAGATCTTCGCGTTGATGCAGGAATTCGCCAACTATGGATTTAACCGCTCGCATTCGGCTGCCTATGGATTTCTTGCCTATCGGACAGCCTACCTGAAAGCTCACTACAAGGCAGAGTTTATGGCTTCCATTCTGACCCATAACCTGAATGACATTACCCAGCTCACCTTCTATGCCGATGAATGTAAACGTCAGGGTATCAATGTTTTAGGACCTGATGTAAATGAATCTGACCTTAAATTCTCTGTCAACCCCAAAGGAGAGATCAGGTTTGGGCTGGCCGCCATCAAAGGGCTTGGCGAAGGAGCCGTGGAGAACATCATCGAAGAAAGAAAAACCAATGGCCCCTTTAAAAATCTTTTCGACTTTATCCGGAGGATCAACCTGAGGACAGTGAACAAGAAATCCCTTGAAGCCATGGCCATGGCCGGTGTGTTTGATAACTTCGAAGGGGTGCATGGCGCCATGTTCTTTCATAAAGACCCGGGTAACGAGACGACATTTCTTGAAAAGCTCATCCGTTTCGCTACCAATGAGTTAATGAAATCGCAAACGGCCCAGCACATGCTTTTCGGTGAAGAAGCTGCCCAGGAAACACTGGAGTTGTCTATGCCCAGCTGTACCCCCTGGTCGAACCTGGAAAAGCTGAAATTCGAAAAAGAAGTCACCGGTTTCTATATGACCGGTCACCCTATTGAAGAGTTTGCGATTGAAATCCGCAACTTCTGTTCGGTCGGTTTCCAGGACCTGAAAAATAACCTTCCCCATTTCAAAGGGAAAGAGATCCGTTTTGCCGGTATTGTCACCCAGGCCAGCCATAAAATCGCCAAAAACGGGAAACCATACGGCAGTGTAACTTTCGAAGATATCAACGACTCTTTTTCCATGACCATGTTTTCGGAAGATTACCTGAAAGTAAAGCATTTGCTTCTTGAAGGGAATTTTTTGTTTGTCAGGGCCAGGGTCGAAGAAAGATATAACAACCCCGATCAGCTGGAGGTTAAAGTGATTACCATGAACCTGCTGGCAGAAACGATCGATAAAATGGTCAGGGAGATTACCATTATAATTGATAACCAGGATGTTAATGAGGAATTGGTCCAACAGCTTAAACAAAGTATCGAAAGGAATCCGGGCCAGTGTAAAATTAAAGTCCAGGTGACCGATACCGACGACGATATCAATGTTTCCTTTCATTCCAGGAGATTTAAAGTCAATGGTCCTGAATTTGTGAGACGACTGGAAAAACTGAAGGCTGTTCAATACAAATTCAATTGATATTCTGCCTCTTACAAATCAAAATTTAATAATTTAACCTCTAAGAGAAAGACAAAAGGGAAGGTTAAAAAAATTTAATAAAAATCCTGACCTGTCAGTCGGGAATTCTTGAATTTATAGTAGGTTTGTATAAAAATAATATCTACCATATCAAATCTATACAAGTATGGCTATTGCATTCACTGACAGCAACTTTGACGAACTCGTACTGAAGGCTGATAAACCCGTTTTAATTGATTTCTGGGCCGAATGGTGTGGTCCTTGCCGGATGGTGGGACCCGTTGTGGAGGAAATTGCGAATGAATATGATGGCAGGGCCGTGATCGGCAAGGTTGATGTAGACAATAACCCCGGAATCACCAGCCGGTTTGGCATCCGGAACATTCCTACCCTGCTTTTCTTCAAGAACGGGGTGGTGGCCGACAAGCAGGTTGGCTCGGTTCCCAAAAGCGTACTTACCAACAAACTGAATGCCCTGCTCTAAGTAATTCCCATAACAGGAGTTTGATCCCCTTACATTAGTATCCGTTTATTTTTGAAAAATATCCTGCGGCTTTCACCGTTAAATTCAGCTTGCCTGTTCACTGACAAGGCAGGGTGAAAATTTCTATTATCTTTGCTTCTCATTCTTTTATCCTGTGGATTTTAATCTCGACCAAAGTAAGCTACAGTCATTCAGCCAGTTAGAATTTCTTGCCAGGCAGGTGGTTGAAGGTTTTATTACCGGGCTCCATAAAAGCCCTTTTCATGGTTTCTCCGTTGAATTTGCCGAGCACCGGCTTTATAATTCCGGAGAGTCGATAAAGAACATCGACTGGAAACTTTATGGCCGTTCCGATAAACTCTTTGTCAAACGATTCGAAGAGGAAACCAACCTTCGCTGCCAGATCGTGCTGGACGCCTCCTCATCCATGTATTACCCTGTCATTGAAAACCCCTCGCTCGAAGACCTTAATAAGATCACTTTTTCGGTATATGCCGCAGCCTCTATCATGGCTTTGCTGAAAACCCAGCGGGATGCCACCGGTCTTAGCATCTTTACCGACAAGATCGAATTATTCACTCCGTCGAAATCCAGTTCTGTTCACCATAAATACCTCTACCAGCAACTCGAGACCCTCCTGAGACCAATTCCGCCTACCGAACAACGCAGGACCTCAGCCGCTCCCCTCCTGCATGAGATTGCCGATAATATCCATAAACGGTCGCTGGTGGTGATCTTCAGCGATATGATGGAAACCGAAGGGGACCCGGAAGAACTTTTCGCAGCCCTGCAGCACCTTCGGCATAACAAACATGAAGTCATCCTGTTCCATTTGGTTGACAAAAACAAGGAGCTGGATTTCGATTTCGACAACCGCCCTTACAAGTTCGTGGACGTAGAAACCGGACAAGAACTGAAGGTGCACCCGCATGAGGTGAAACCCTCGTATGTTAAAGCCGTTAATGCATTTAAAAATGAGCTGGGCCTCCGCTGCGGGCAATATCGCATCGACCTTGTAGAAGCCGATATCAACCGGGGTTTCAGACAGATCCTGCTACCATATCTTCTGAAAAGAGAGAAGCTCTTCTAAAAATTGACAATTGACAATTGACAATTGGCAGATGAAAAACGCTTCAATTTTTGTATAGAAAATCTTTATTTTCACCAACCATTATTCATTGTTCAAAGAATAGTTTTTTTAGTTAACGGTTTGTGTTTCATCTTTGACCATTCTTAACCCGACGGTTTAACCCCGTCATAAATTCTGTGTCAAATGATGTCTGATAAACCAAATTTATCCAAACCCGGCAATACCACGCTGGTTACATTGATTTTCATCTTACTGGTTACTAGTGTTTTAAGTATGGCCCAACAAACAACCCACGGTTTTAAACTGATTGAAAAGCGTTTTGTAAAAGAACTCAATGCCGACTGTTACTATTATACCCATGTAAAAAGCGGAGCCCGGCTTTTTAAGATCGCTGCCAGGGACCCTAATAAAACCTTTGGCATTGCGTTCAAAACCCTTCCGGAATCGGATAATGGTGCTCCGCATATCATGGAGCATTCGGTGCTGAACGGTTCAAAGAATTTCCCGGTGAAAAGTCCTTTCGACGAGCTGTCAAAGGGCTCGCTTAAAACCTTTATCAATGCTTTTACTTCTAAGGATTTCACATTTTACCCGGTAGCCAGCATGAATGAAAAGGACTATTTCAACCTTATGCATGTATACCTGGATGCGGTATTCAATCCGTTGATTTACACCGACACCCGCATCCTTAAACAGGAAGGCTGGCACTATGACCTGCCTGCCAAAGATGATCCCGTTGCATATAAAGGAGTGGTTTATAATGAAATGAAGGGAGCCTTTTCCTCACCTACCCGTGAACTGCGTTACCAAATCTTTAAAAACCTTTTTCCGGATAACGCATATTGCTATGAGGCAGGCGGCTACCCTTCAGCAATCCCTACCCTTACCCAGGAAGCTTTCATCAAATTTCACCAGAAATTTTACCATCCTGACAACAGCTATATCTATCTTTATGGAGATGGCGACCTGGATAAGGAACTGGCTTTTATTGATGAGAATTATCTCTCCCGTTACAACAAGTCGGGGAACAAGATTACCCTTGATGACCAGAAGCCGTTTACGGCCATGAAGGACCTGACTTTTTCTTATCCGGTGATGCCCGACAGTAAAACAGAAGGACAGACCTACCTGAGTATCAGTTTTGTAGCAGGACACAATACCGATGAAGCCCTGACAGGAGCATTGGATATCATCTGTGAAGTCCTGGTCAACCAGGAATCGGCTCCCGTGCGGCTGGCCCTTCAAAACGCAGGTATCGGCCAGGATGTATCGGCTTCAAACAGTAACTACAAACAGAACACAGTAACCATTACCGTGCAGAACGCTAACCCCGGTGATAAGGAGAAATTCCTGGAGATTGTAAACAATACTTTCAGGGAGGCTATCTCCAAGGGCCTCAACAAAGAGGCCGTCAGAGGTGTGCTGAACCGGTTTGAATTCCAGCTCAGGGAAGGGAATGATTCTCAGAAAGGCCTTAGTTGCTTTAACCAGATGCAGACCGGATGGTTTTTCGCCGATAATCCTTTTCAGGGCCTCGAATATGAAAAACCGCTTGCCATCCTGAAAAAGTCACTCACCAGCGATTATCTCGAAAAGACCATTCAGCAATACTTTATCAATAATCCACATTCACTGTTACTTACACTGGTTCCAAAACCCGGTCTTGACAATGAAAAAAATGCTGCCCAGGAGGTGGAACTGAAAAATTTTAAATCAAACCTCAGCCCGGAAGCATTAGACAAGCTTGTGACTGAAAACCAGGAACTTGTAGCTTTTCAGAAAAAAGAAAATACACCGGAGGCCCTGGCAACCATCCCGGTTCTTGACCTGAAAGATATCAATCCGGCAGCTACCTGGTATGGTGTAGAAGAACAAAAGGTTGGCGGTGTTCCCCTGCTGGTTTATGACGCCTTTACCAACGACATTGACTATGTGAACCTGTTTTTTGATCTCCGGTCAATTCCCCAGGAAATGATCCCTTATGCCTCACTTCTCTCAAACCTGCTTGAGCTCCTCGGCACTGAGGTTCACTCATACGGCGATCTGGACCAGGTGATAAACATCAATACAGGAGGGTTTTACACTTCCATCAGAACGTATATGGAAAACCTTGACGACAATAAAATGCTGCCCTATTTTGTTGTCGATGCCAAAGCCATGAAAGATAAGAGGGACAAGCTGTTTGAATTATCAGCCGAAGTCCTGCTTAAAACAGTTTTTACTGATAAAGAACGACTGAAGACCGTGCTGACCAAACACCAGTCGCAGCTGGAAAACCGCCTCAAACGCGACGGATATGGCATCGCCCTGTCGAGAATGCCCTCCTACTTCACTAACCAGGGCATGTTTAACGAGATGACCGACGGCTTGGATTACTACCGCTTTGTAACCGCACTAACCAACGATTTCGATGCCAGGTTCACCGAGATCACCTCCACCCTCAAACAAGTCACCTCGACCCTGTTCACCCGGAAAAACCTAATTGTATCGGTAACCTGTTCAAAAAAAGACCTGGAACCCTTTACAAAACAACTCACATCCTTTATCAATACTTTGCCTGAAGGAAAGAAGGCATTGAATAACTGGGTCTTCAAACCGGTAAAGAAAAATGAGGGTCTGTTGTCATCCTCTAAGGTCCAGTATGTAGTTCAGGGATACAACTTTAAAAAGCTGGGATATACGTGGGACGGACGGATGCGGGTCCTGAACCAGATCATTTCCAGGGATTGGCTACAAAACCGCGTGCGGGTTATCGGCGGTGCCTATGGTGGGAGCTGTTCGATCAATCCGAGCGGGGCTGTCTCCTTTCAATCCTACCGTGACCCCAACCTAAAGGAAACCCTTGATAATTATACGGGTACAGTTGATTACCTGAATAAACTTGACATCGATGGTCCGACCATGAACCGCTATATCATCGGCACCATATCCAATATCGACAGGCCCCAGACACCGTCGGACCAGGGAGAAACCGCCATTAATTACTATTTCTCCAAACGAAGCCGGGAAGACTTACAAAAGGACAGGAATGCCATTCTATCCTGCAAACCACAGGATATCAGGGCCTTCTCAAAAATGATCTCCGATGTCCTTTCCCAGAGTTATTATTGTGTGTATGGCAACGCCGATAAGCTGAAAGCGAAAAAAGACCTGTTCACCGAGCTGATTCCCACAGAAAAGTAATTGTGTTAATGTTTGTTCTGTAGGGGTACCGTTTTGTTTTGCAGGTCGTATGTTTTTGTAGGGGCACGATATATCGTGCCCTTACTAATTTTTAACGTGGAGAAAGGTTTTGTTTTGCAATTGTTAAGGAACTGTAAAATTATTGTAATTTTATTTGCATAAACAAGGGATGGGTTTAATGCTAAGTCCTTCAAAATCAATAAAATGAAAATATTTTACATGCTTTTTTTAACCATCATTCTGATGGTTTCAACTTCTTCAGCATACTCTCAGGTTGTGATCAACGAGTACTCCTGCTCCAACTTGTCACAATTTATGGACAATTACAGCAAGTATGAAGACTGGATAGAGCTGTACAACACCGGGAATACATCCGTAAATATGGCAGGGTATTATCTGAGTGATGATTCCGTTTCCAACATGAAATGGCAATTCCCGGCCGGCATCACCATTGCTTCCCATGGTTTTCTCCGGATCTGGGCTTCAGGCAGGGATGAGGTGATCGGCAACAGCATACATACTAATTTTAAGCTTACCCAGACGAAAAACAACCATGAGTTCATTGTGTTGTCGGACCCTGCGGGAACCTTTCTGGATTATGTTGTATTATCACGAAAAACCCAGCTCGGACATTCCCTGGGCAGAAGCCAGAATGGGCTGAACCAATGGAGTTTATTCACCAATCCGACCCCAAATGCTTCTAATAACACCGCCACTCCTTTCCTGAGATATGCTGACAAACCCAATGTCAGCCTCCCTGCAGGATATTATACCGGGACCATTTCTTTGGCTCTTACCACCAGTGAACTTAATGCAGACATCCATTATACGCTGGATGGGAAAGCCCCGACGATCAACTCTCCGATTTATGTTTACCCTTTAACTATTACTGCTACCACTGTAGTGAAAGCCACCACTTTTAGTGCCGATCCCGAAATTTTGCCCAGTTTTACGCAGTTTGACACTTATTTTATTAATGTTTCTCATACTACTGTAGTGGTTTCAATCTCCGGAACAGATGTTGACGTCCTGGCCAACGGTAACTCTACAATCGAACCTCATGGAACCTTTGAATATTTTAACCTCCAGCAGGAGAGGACAGCCAAAACCTATGGTGAATTCGACAAGCATGGCCAGGATTCGTGGGCGAACAGCCAGCGAAGCCTCGATTTTATTGCCAGGGATGAAATGGGATACAAATATACAATTGATGAACAAATGTTTAACTGGACCTCACGGAATAAATTCCAGCGGGTGATCCTTCGTGCGGCCGGCGACGACAACTACCCGGCCGATCATCATCCTGCCAATGCAGGAAGCGCGCACATGAGGGATGCTTATGTACACAGCCTGGCAAACATTGGAGGAATGGACCTCGATGTGAGGATCTCCGAAAAATGTATCGTTTACCTGAACGGACAATACTGGGGAGTTTATGACATCAGGGAAAGACCCGATGACAGTGACTTTACAGATTATTATTACGGACAGGACAAGTACCACCTGTATTATATCCTGCTTTGGGGAAACACTTGGGCAGAATATGGCGGACCCGAAGCACTGGCAGACTGGAATGTACTATACAACTATATCATGTCGAACAACATGGCTGATCAGGATAAATTCAATTACGTGGCAGATCGATATGACTATAAAAGCCTGGTAGACTATGTGATAACCAATGAAATGACGGTGTGTTCAGACTGGCTGAACTGGAATGTTGGTATCTGGAGAGGGATAGACAGCACCGGAGGCCACCTGAAATGGGGATATATTCTCTGGGATAACGATGCCACCTTCGGATTTTATATAAACTATACCGGCATCCCCAATACCAGCCCGAATGCCAATCCCTGCGATGCAGAAGCACTGAGTGGTTCTTCCGATCCGGACGGGCATATCATCATCCTGAACCGCCTGAAACAGAACCCTGAGTTCTACCGGTATTATGTCACCAGGCAGATCGACCTGTGGAATACTGTCTTCAGTCAGCAGAATATGATCTCCCAACTCGACAGCACCGAAAATATCATCGATCCGGAAATGACTATGCACGCACAACGATGGTTCGGAACCTATACTGAATGGAAAAGCAATGTCCAGCAGCTCAGGAATTATATCATCCAGCGGACGAACTACCTGCCTACCGGATTAATCAATTGTTACAGTCTGAACGGCCCTCACCAGGTAGTGGTCCAGGTCGATCCGCCAGGTACGGGTTATGTTTTCTGGAACTCTCTTTCTCTCTATTATTACCCCTGGTCGGGCACCTATTTCGGCGGTATCGACAATAAACTCGTTGCCCTGGCAAATCCATCTTATGTGTTCGATCACTGGTCATCAACCAGTCAGACTTTCCTGCCGAACAATACTTCGGATTCAGCCACCGTTAACCTGGTGAGCAGTGATACCATTGTGGCACACTTTTCTCTATATACCTCCGTTACCCAACCCACCACTAAAAATCCTTCCATTACCGCCACCCTATACCCTTCTCTGGTGAACAAAAAAACCATTCTTGACTATTACATTCCTTCCGCCTGCCCGGTATCAATAAAGCTGTTTTCCACCCTTGGTAACGAGATCGCCTCACTGGATGAGTTCCGTTATATCCAACCCGGCCCCCACCAGCTTTCCATCGACCTTTCTTCGTATAACTTAATGCCAGGCATGTATCTGCTTAGATTCCAGGCAGATAATTATCAAAAAACACTGAAACTGATTTATTCACCCAGGTAATTTCACAGGTTAAAATATTCATTCATTTCAATAAACCCTTATATGCAACGACCCCGAACTGTCTTCCTCCTCTCCATTCTGTTTGTGATGTTGCTGACCACCTGCGAAAAAGATCCCGGAATTGGCGGAAATTCTTCTATCAAAGGATATGTCCATGTCACCGATTATAATGCCACCTTCCTGTATATTCAGGGGGAATATGACGGTGCCGATGAAGATGTGTATATTGTTTATGGAGATGAAATCGGTTATTCCGACAGGACAAGGGCGGGTTCCGACGGAAAATTCGAATTCAAATACCTCAGAAAAGGGCAGTACAAAATATATGTTTACTCCGAAGATACTACCCTGTCAGGGAAAGTTGCGGTTATTAAAAACGTTGAAATTACCGGTAAGAAACAGCACGTTGATGCCGGCACCTTTGAGATCAAAAAAAAATAACTCTCTCTGATTGAAACAGTTAGCAGAAATATTAACTTCTTTCCAGCCAATTACCCTAAAAGAAATGGATGGAGTGAAGCTCCTGGAACGTACTGATACTAAATACGCTTTCAGGACTGAAAATTTAATAACCTTTCTAGATAAACTGAGGAATTATTACCGGGTGCTGGAAGTTGATAACAGCCGTCTCATTCACTACCAATCCCTGTATTATGATACGGATAACTTTAAGCTGTACCACAAACACCACAGTGGTAAACTCAACCGGTTTAAGATCAGGTACCGAAGGTACGTTGAATCAGGGTTGACCTTCTTTGAGATCAAAGACAAAACAAACAAGGGCAGGACATGTAAGAACAGGGTAAAATGCCATCAAATAGATGAAAATATCTGCGAAAAAGCCAACCAGCTATTGTTATTGAAAACCGGGCTGTCGAATGCCGATCTTCAGGCTAAATTATGGGTAAATTTTACTCGTATAACATTGGTTAGCAATGACTTACCAGAGCGTTTAACCATTGATACCGACCTGGTTTTCAGCGACGGGTCAATCTCGAAATTCATTCCTCACCTCGTGATTGCTGAGGTGAAACTCAATAGAAAACAAAAGTCGGTCTTTATCAGCCTGATGAAAGATCAGCACATTGAAGAGGGATCATTAAGCAAGTATTGTTACGGGGTTACCCAATTACATCCCGGCATTAAACAGAATAATTTCAAAGAAAAAATCAACATTATTAACAAGCTGATCCATGACTCTCCTTCAACTGGCCAATGACGAAACCATCAAATCGGGTTTCGAACTCTTCGACAAACTGTCTCCCAAGTTCTTCATGCGGCTATTGATCAACATTCTGTCAGTAACGGTATTAGTCAGGTTTATTTATATACGCCATTACCGTAACAGGGACAAAGTACTTACTTTCACCCTGTTCAACATGATCATTTTCCTGATAACCTTCCTGATGAATAAAGTGGAAATGAGCCTTGGAGCAGCCTTCGGTCTTTTTGCCGTATTCACTATGCTCAGGTACAGGACAGAAGGTATTTCCACCAATGATATGACATACCTTTTCCTTGTCATTGCGATAGGATTGCTGAACGCGGTTACCAAAGGCAACTGGGATGAGCTGATACTGCTTAATCTGATCCTCCTGGCTACTACCTTCCTGCTCGAAAGCAACATATTGACCCGAAAAGAAACCTCCCGTGAGATTGTATATGAAAAGATAGAACTGATAAAACCCGAAAGCCGGACAGAACTTATCCAGGACCTGGAGACCAGACTTGGGATCAAGATCAACCATATCCAGGTTGGCCGGATCAATCTTTTACGCGACTCTGCTGAGATAATCGTATTTTTCTATGAATAATCCCCTTCGTTTCCTGGGTATCCTCGGTTTACTTTTCGTTGGTGTAAACTGGGCCGTCTATTCACAGACCAACGATGCCGGCCTCTGGACAAACATCACCCTCGAAAAGAAGCTGACTTCAAGGTATTCGGCCTTCCTTTCAGAGGAGATCCGTATGAATGAGAACATTTCTGAGATCGGGACGGCCTTTACCGAGATAGGCGTGAGTTACAAGATCATGCCTGGTCTGAATGCCGGAATATCATACCGCTTCATTCAAAAAAGACAGTTGGACGACTCCTACGAGAAACGTCACAGATATATGGTCGATGGCTCTTACCGGTTTAAGATGAAGAAATTCTCTATCACCCTGAGGGAACGGTTTCAAAGCCAGTATTCAGCCATCCGGTCGAGCGAAACCGGTAACATCCCTGATAACTACCTGAGAAATAAGCTTACCCTGAAATACGATATCCGGAAAAAGCTCACCGCCTCTGTATCATCAGAAGTGTTTTTCCAGCTCAATAACCCTGACGGGAATGAAATTGACAACCTCAGGCATACAGCAGGTTTGGAATACAAACTGAATAAGGCCAATATCGTGGAGGTCTTTTATCTCATTAATAAAGAGATCAATAAGGCTGATCCGGTAACAGATTATGTGATAGGGTGTGGATACACCTATTCGTTCTGAGGACATATTTACCGGACACTAACCCGGACCATCCTTACAGAAGGAACAACACTTTTCATCAGGGTTTGATAATATTGTTCAACACTCCTGGCAGTTGCAACAGGTCATAGTCATGTTCATAGACCAGGTATTTGTTATGCCAGACGGGGAAAAACTTCTCCTTGAACTCCCTTAACCCCTTATAATGGGCGAAAGACCGTATTTTTCCATAGGCAAATTTCATCGATTTTTCGGGAAAGGTATGAGGGTCGTTTATTCCCGACATCGGGGCAAAGCCCAGGTTACAATATTTGTAGCCCTGCTGCCTGAGAAAATCAAAAAGCTCTATCAGCAGGAAGGCCATCACTCCGTTGGGAGCATCGGCAGTTTTCCTGATCAGGTCATAGGTTGCTTCTCCGCTAACAAAATCCGGAACCAGGTTAAGAAAAGCCACTATCTTTTCCTCCCGGTTCTCAACTGCTATAATAGTCTGATTTTTAATCTCTTCCCAAATAAACATTCCCTGGCTGAAGACAATTTCATTCCGCCCGGTTTCTGTCAGCCATTCATCTGAAACCGATTTGATCTTTTGGAGTATTCCGTCTTTGACAGGCGGTGTATAAACAATTGACCGGCAGCCCCTGTCGATCACTTTATTGACTGCATTGCGGAGTGACTTTTTGGCACCTCCTTCAAGATTAAAATTGGTCAGATCAACGATTCCTTCCTGCCCAATAAAAAGGCTTTTCATTCCAAACTCCCTGTATATCTGAAGATTATCTTCACTAACCCTGTAAAAAACAGGCTTTAAACCATAATCTCCGCAATATTGCCTGAAGCGGCGGATACATTCCTTCCGTGTACCGGCAGATCCCGCCACCGGGTTTTCAAGCACTACCGCAAAATTGCCCGAGAGCCGGTATGAAATAAAAGCCGGGATATCAGCCGGGGCAAAGATCAGTTTATCACTATAGGTCTTAAAATAATCCACTGCTGAACATCCGTATTGATTAAGTATTGATGAAGCCCTTTTCATCACCTCTTCAGACGGTAACTCCCTGAAAACATAGGGTCGTATTAATGTGTAAATCAGGAAAGTAATGGAAAGAAAGCCGCTGATATTGATAGAGTAAAGGAAATCCCTGGCAAAAGAATCGGCAGGGACCAGGCTGCTGTTCCCGATAAGGATAAAATTCTGCAACGTATAGGTAACCGATTGCGTCAGGGAGAAATCGATCAGGAAATGCTTCTTGTCGAGGAAATAAAAGCCCAGCGTCCCGTAGATCAACACTGCAAAAACACTGAGAGCCGCCGTCTGTAACCCTACTGTCCGTAGTCTCGGATTATTCTTTACATAATAGTCCTTTCTTGTAAAGAATAAAACAAATATCACCCCTAAGGCGAGTATGGCTTCTTCATAATCAACAGCCTTTGTCAGGTTTCCAACCAGGGATATTGCACTCAGTATCAATGCTATCCACCATGCCGTTCTCAGCCCTTTTAACATAAAGGAGGCTGTCACCAACAGGAAGAAACCGGTTCCCAGCACAAAATAATTTGAAAGTAAAATAGTGGTAGAAGGAATAAGACCCTTAACAATGGCCAATCTCCAGGTAACGGCGGGGGTCAACACCGATATGATATTTATCACACCCAGTACAAACAGGAGCAAGGCAGGTAATAACCTCATCAACAATCGGTTGACCTTAATGAGGAAACTCATCACTCCGGCCAGCATGGGAAGCCAGAACTCAAAGAACCTGTATAAAAGGGTAATGGCCAGGGCTTCAACATTGGAGTACCCCAACCGGACCAGGGCAAAGGTCATCCCTAATTCAATCGCTCCCAATCCCCGTAAGAAAGGGGAAACGATAAGAAATACGACAGAAATGATATAACCCAACAGGGCTGCATATAAAGATGGAGTATAATGCAGGGCTGCCATGGCAATATAAAGATGGCTTATCCCTGCAATTTCAATAAACAGGCTGAATAAAACAGTCAATAAAAATTGTTTCCGGCTGATTTTCTGATTTTTAAGCTCTTCAAGGAAGATCAGGGCAAAGGGATATACTTTAATCAGCCATCGATAGAGGAGACCCGATCTGGTAACAGAACGATAGAAGGCAACCATTCCGGCGGATAAGAGTAATATGGCTGCGAGGGCATACCATTCACCCTGTCCTATGCTTCCTTCTCCGAGGGCAAAGAGGAATGCCGGAAAGGCCACAATGAGGACTGACAAAATCCCGACAAAGGCATAGATAGAGGAAGCAAAATGTATCTGGGTTTTTGTAATATCCTTTTTCTCCAGGTCGCGCGTAAAAAAAACCAGTGAGGAAACCCCACCGGCAGGGAGGAAAACGCTGATAAAATTCCTTTTTAGAAACAGGATGACAGCATCTTTCAGCGAAATCCGGCATCCGATAGTGGTAAAGGAAGCCACATACATCAACGATTGTAAAAGGATATAAACCAGGGTGATAACAATCCCTGAGGCGACCAGGCTGATCTCAGAGGAGCCCAGGACACCCC
>JAPLDE010000095.1:25205-26662 GCA_026391855.1 Bacteroidota bacterium
ACACCCCTGACTGCATGGAGTTCGGTTTTTTCATGGAAAATAAACCATATTCCGATCCCAATGAACAGCAGTGTAAGGATGATCTGTCCAAACAACTTGCCTTTCCCTCTGAAAAAGGAAAGGCTTCTGCTACTGAAAAAATGCCTGACAGATAAATAAAAGGCTGAAAGATCCATGCTACGGCCAACAACAAAAAAAACTCTATCCTGTTGTTTACTCTTTACCTGATAAATAAGGTAACTGCAAAGTTAAAACTGGTTTGATATGCAAATACCAATCACTGAAAATATGACAAAAAACATTCAATTCGTCCAGGACAACGGGCTTCGTTCTTAAAATCAAAGGGCGTCCCTGAAAACAGGGACGCCCTTTTGCGGAAGAAATCAAATAATGTATTAATAACTTCTGTAAGGCTTCTTGTTAAATCCACCGCCACCACCTGCGTTACGGTTATTACGGAACCCACCTTCGGTTCTGGGCCTTGCCTCGTTAACCACAAGGTTTTTACCCATGAAATCGGCTCCATTCAGTGCTTCGATAGCCTGACGGGCTTCGGCATCTTCTTTCATCTCAACGAAACCGAAACCACGGCTCTTTTGAGTATAGTTGTCCATAATGATCTTTGCAGATGTTACTTCACCATACTCTTCAAACAATTCCCTCAGGTCTTCATCAGTGGCCTTAAAAGGGATACTAGCTACATAAATGTTCATTTAAAAAAATTAAAAAATTGAAACAATACGATATGAACATGTTGAACGACATTTCATATCAAAACTTTCACAAAGATAGAATAATGTTTTGATAAACCGACATTTAGAATTAGTTTTTTTTAATTATTATTTCCTTCCTGCCCCTTCATGTAATTTTATTTCAATAATTTTGTTCCTCTTTTACGACCCTGAACTGAACCGCTAATAATTACTACAACATTCTGAAAGATGACCAGGAAACAAATCCTTTGGCTTTTACCAATGCTTCTTATCCCTTTCACCGGGTATTCTCTGGAAACTACAAGTCTGAAATTCAATTTATTAACAATTTTCTCCAATCTGGATGATCAGTCTGTCCTGATTATTGGATTGTCGGTATTCACTACCTCTTTGCTTTTTATTGTCCTCTTCCTGCTTTACCGGCTATATAAACGATTGCCGGCGCCGGTCATCAAACCATCATTGATAAACAGGAGAACCAAGACGCCAGTACGTAGTGATACCCATGGTCCCACTGACGAAGAAGCAGCTGCGATTGGCCTGGCCCTTCACCTTTATGTAAAAGAGATAATGGAACAGGAAGAAATGACCCTGACAATAAAAAGAGTTTCAAGGGTTTACTCCCCCTGGAGTTCAAAAATTTATGGCATAAACAGTTGGCCCAGAACCAAATAACCCATAACCTCCATAACCTTCATAACCTCCATAACCTCCATAACCTCCATAACCTCCATAACCTCCATA
>JAPLDE010000049.1:0-3590 GCA_026391855.1 Bacteroidota bacterium
ACAGAGTCATAAATGAAAGTTTCTTTCAACTGGTCGCGCCTGGCTAGGCTCTTGGCCATGTTTTGAGCCGTTGAGTTGGTCGCATACTTCTTTGCCCTGGATTCTACATTCTTCGTAAAAAATGTAAATGACAACTGAAATCCACATACCAGTGCGAAAGCGATCGCAAAAAATTTAATGGCACCCTTATTCTGCATATCTCCTAAATTAAATCAGATTCTTCGGTTTTTGAGGGTGCAAATATAGAAATAACATTCTTAACTTAGCAAAATGAAAGTTAATTTTATAAAACCATTGATAATGAAGCTATACCTGACGCTGCTTTCCGTTATTTTAATATCTATTTCATCTGTATATTCACAGACCTTGAATGACTTCGGCTTTTCCCGTTCCTATTCGTTCCCGGAAGTCCTTCATCAGGGCATTTCGCTTCCAAATCCCTGGGTTGGCGGGATGAATTCCTGCCAGTTTTCTTCCATCGACCTCAACCAGGATGGCATCAAAGATCTCTTTGTTTTCGACCGCATCGGATACCGCATCATGACTTTTATCAACCAGGGAACCCCGGATTCGATCGATTATGTGTATGCTCCCGAATATGCAACCAAATTCCCCTATGTGGTTGATTGGGTCCAACTGGTTGATTATGATGGTGATGGGAAAGAAGATCTTTTTACTTATGGTTATGGTGGGATAAAAGTATTTAAAAATACTTCCGATCCGGTAAACGGACTTTCTTTTAAATTGATAACCAATCAGTTGCTGTCGTTTATGTTTACGAATTACATCAACATTTTTCTTACCAATGTTGACTATCCAATTATTGATGATATTGATGGTGACGGGGACCTTGATATCATAACTTTCTGGATCATAGGCACATACCTACATTATCATAAAAACCTCAGCATGGAGAAATATGGTAAACGCGACAGCCTGGATTATGCCCTTGAGTCTCAGTGTTATGGTTATATCCGCGAAGGCGACACTTCCAACCGTATTACCCTGAACGCAGCTTGTCCGTTTAAAGATACTAATATTCCGGGAATGATAACAAAGGAAGACATTCCTTCTGACAAGGAAATAGAGCATGTCGGTTCTACTTTGCTGAGCCTTGACCTGAATGCAGATGGAGTGAAGGATATGCTGATAGGAGATGTGGATTACCCTACCATCATTGGCCTTACCAATGGCGGGACGCCGGATTCAGCGCGGATGGAGGCACAGGACGATTATTTCCCCTCTTACGACACTTCCGTCAGGATGTTTTCGATGCCGGTGACCTGCTATGTGGATGTGAATAATGATAACGTAAGGGACTTACTCGTTTCCCCTTTCGATCCCAGTACAATGACTACCGAAAGCGATAAAAGCGTCTGGCTATACCTGAACCAGGGAGCAGATAATCAACCATTGTTTCACAGGGTGAACAAGGCTTTTTTACAGGAGGGGATGATCGATGTGGGTACCAATGCCTACCCGGTGGCTTTCGACGTTGACCAGGACGGAAGGATGGATATAGTCCTGGGAAACTTTGGATTTTACGATTCTTCCTATTATGTAAATGGGTTTCTTCATTCCGTTTTCCGTAGCCGGCTCGTTGTCTATAAAAATACCGGAACCTCCGCCCAGCCTGTCTTTTCTCTGGCAGATACTGATTTTGCCGGTCTGTCGGCGCTGAAGATCACCAATGCTTTTCCCACTTTTGGCGACCTGGACGGGGATGGCGACCCTGACATGCTGGTCGGTAACCGGGATGGCTCTCTTTATTATTTTGAGAATACGGCCGGACCGGGAAATCCTGTGACTTTTGCCGCTCCGGTTGCCAACTATCAGGGGATCAGTGTGGGAAACTACTGTACCCCCCAGCTCTGGGACCTTGATAAAGATAACCTGCCCGATCTGGTGATAGGCAACCAAAATGGAATATTCAGCTATTACCATAATAATGGCACTGCCCAAAACCCTTCTTTTTCGCTGGTCACCGACAGCCTCGGGAAGATATACGTCCGCGATACGAACATGTCATGGGACGGGTACAGCGTTCCCTGTTTCTTTACCGCGGATGACGGTACTGACCGGCTTTTTGCCGGGTCATTGAAAGGCGGACTGGCATATTTCAAGGATATTTCTGCCAGCCCGGGCGCTCATTTTACCGGAGTGAGCCAGAACTATCTATACCTGAAGTCGGGAGATAACTCCGCTTTTGCAGTCTGTGATTTCGACAACGACGGGTATAAGGATCTGCTGATGGGTAACAGCGGCGGAGGACTGGCATATTTTAAAGGTACCCTCCCCGGTCCTGTCGGGGTCCCTGAATTAAAGGAAACGGGAGGTGTCTCCATAATGGTTTATCCGAATCCGGCCATCGACGAGTGTGTGATCGATGTCTCTGCCACTGAACATGCCGGATCTGCCGTGTTTGAGATCGTTGAACCCGGGGGAAGAAGGGTAATCTATGGTACTTTATTCACCTTCCCGGCCCGGATAAATACAGCTATTCTGAAGCCCGGCATCTATTTTATCCGTCTGTCCTTTCATCTTTCTGGTTCAGAAAGTGTTTATTCCAATCCCGCTAAATTGTTGATAATAAGGTAGATAAATTAACCACAATTAACACATTGAACACAATGGAATTTGATCCGGTTTGTAAACTTGAATAACCGGTACATCGGTACACCGATATACCGGTACACCGAAAAACCGGATAACTGAACAATCACCTTTACTAACAATAATTAATCACATTGTAAAAATGGTCCCTCACCAACCAAAAACCTTAACAGAATTAAAGGTCCTTCGCAAACCCATCCGTAATGCGAACATTATAAAAAGGCAGAATTTATCACGGCTGGAGCGGTTGGCGCTTTGGATCACCCAGCGCGTCGGGACCATGGGCTTCTTTTTTATCATTTTCATCTGGACAGTCGGCTGGCTGGGTTGGAACTCGCTGTCTCCCAAAGAGATCCGTTTCGACCCTTACCCGGCTTTTGTGTTGTGGCTCTTCATATCCAATATGATACAGATATTCCTGATGCCGCTGATCATGATAGGACAGAACCTGCAAAGTGATCATGCTGAGATCCGGGCTGAGGCTGATTTTGAGGTGAATACAAAAGCGGAGCTGGAGATTGAAACCATTCTGATGCACCTCGAAAACCAAAATAAATTCATTATGGAGATCCTGGAAAAACTGGAGAAGAAATAAGGGAGGTCAGGTTGCAGAAACGATTTTACGTTAGCCTTTTTCCTGATATTTTTCCAGGAGAGATTCGAGGATGAGGGAGGCACTTTCAACCAGGGCAGGGCAGATAGTACGGAATAATTTCTGCTGAACGCAATGATCATATCCTTCAGGTGTACTCAGGTCTGATTGAAGGAGTTGTTTGCAGATCAGCGAACCGTGTTTTTTCTCAAATATTGTCAGAAATTCTTTGGTGATCTTGTAAGACAAATCTTTAGCGTTACTTATTCCGGGGGATGAATATCCATGATGAAGCCCTATGACCATCAGGGCGCCGCTTACTGCACCACATATCTCTGCCCGGTAGGATAATCCGGCTCCGAAGCCGGCAGCCAGTTTGAGCGCC
>JAPLDE010000049.1:3665-22072 GCA_026391855.1 Bacteroidota bacterium
GGTTGATAGGGTTGCCATTATTAGGTTATGAAGGTTATGAAGGTTATGAAGGTTATGAAGGTTATGAAGGTTATGAAGGTTATGAAGGTTATGAAGGTTATGAAGGTTATGAAGGTTATGAAGGTTATGAAGGTTATGAGGTTATGAGGTTATGGGTGGTAGTGTTTTTTGCGGTTTTTTTTGGGAGTATGGAGGGTAAGAACCAGTTTTTTGTAATCGATCTTAGCTGAGGTAGTTTGGAGGAGGTCCCCGCCAATGATACCGTCAACATGTGGCAGGCAGATGGCGGAAAAGATGGTATTAACATGGGCCAGGTCGATGAGAGCGGTTTGGTAATGATGAAATTCACAACCGCCAAGATTCAGGCAGGGGATGACCGTTATGCTGCTTTCCAGGTCGGTGGATCCAATCCCTCCTGAGGGACCTTCGTTCTGCTCAATCTGTTCCTCGGTCAGGTTTAGCAGGGATCGCATATGGTCGAGATCGAATACGGTACGGGAAGCACCCGTGTCAACCAGCAGGCTGACCGGGGTATCGTTTATGGTCGCCTCTGCCAGCAGGTGATAGCCGTCGCCCTGGATAGAAAGAAGCTTGAGGGGAAGGTAGTAAGTCATCTATGATTTTATCAGAAATTGGGTTTAAGGGCATAGCGCTGGTAAAAGTCTTCAATTTCCTGAACAGCGTCTTCCGCAGTATCCACCAGTCTGAAAATCGCGAAATCATCTTCATTGATATAGCCTTCGCTCAGCATTCTTTCTTTCAACCAGGTAAGTAACCCTTCCCAATGCTCTTTCCCAACCATTACGATGGGAAACTTCACCATCTTGTGGGTCTGGATGAGGGTGATTGCTTCGAAGAACTCGTCCAGGGTGCCAAATCCTCCGGGCATCACGATATAACCCTGGCTGTACTTCATGAACATGACCTTTCTTACGAAAAAGTAGTCGAAGGTCATCAGCTTGTCACTATCGATAAAGGGGTTGGGATTCTGTTCGAAAGGGAGGTCAATGTTTAATCCCACCGATTTACCGCTGGAGTAATGTGCTCCTTTGTTTCCTGCTTCCATGATCCCGGGGCCGCCTCCTGTAATGATGCCAAATCCTTTACTGGTAAGCAGGTATGCAATTTTTTCGGCTAACCTGTAATACTTGTGGCTCGGTTTAACCCTTGCCGAGCCAAAAATGGTCACACAGGGTCCTATCTTCGCCATCTTTTCGAATCCTTCCACCAGTTCAGCCATGATCTTAAACACAGCCCAGGAATCAGTAGACATGATCTCGGTCCAGTCCTTGGGAATAAAGGCCTGGCGGATCATTTCCTCTTCATTCATTTGTTGGGTACCCATAATTTGGAAATTATTGTTAGTTATAAACTCAGTTCTTTTTTTATAAAAACGCCGGTATAGCTGCTGGGGTGACGGGCTATCTGCTCGGGCGTCCCTGTACAGACAATGGTTCCGCCACGGTCTCCCCCTTCAGGTCCCATATCGATGATGTGGTCGGCAACTTTAATGACGTCCATGTTATGTTCGATGACTACCACTGTGTTGCCTTTGTCAACCAGCTTGTTGAGCACCTGCATCAGCACATTGACATCTTCAAAATGCAGACCGGTTGTGGGTTCGTCGAGTATGTACAGGGTGTTTCCAGTGTCTTTTCTGGATAACTCGGTGGCCAGCTTAACCCGCTGGGCTTCACCCCCTGAGAGGGTGGTGGACTGTTGCCCCAGCGTAATATATCCCAGACCGACATCATGTAACGTCTTTATTTTTAGTAAGATAGAAGGAATATTCTCGAAGAACTCTACTGCCTGTTCAATAGTAAGGTCCAGCACATCGCTGATGGATTTTCCTTTATACCTCACCTCCAGGGTTTCACGGTTATATCTTTTCCCGTGACAGGTTTCGCACATTACGTGGACATCGGGCAGAAAGTTCATTTCTATGATCCTGATCCCGGCCCCGCTGCAGGTTTCGCAACGGCCTCCCTTTACATTGAACGAGAACCGTCCGGGAAGATATCCCCTGATCTTGGCCTCCGGCACCTGGGAATACAGCTTCCGTATTTCATCAAATACACCAGTATAGGTGGCAGGATTGGATCGGGGTGTCCGGCCGATGGGTGACTGGTCGATCTCAATGACTTTGTCAATATTTTTAAGACCTTCAATCGAAAGATAGGGCAGGGGTTTTGCTTCCGAACGGTAGAAATAATTATTCAGGACAGGGAAAAGAGTTTCATTGATCAGTGATGATTTTCCGCTGCCGGAGACCCCGGTAACACAAACAAGCTTTCCCAGGGGCAGGCGGAGATCGAGACTCTTCAGGTTGTTACCGGTCGCGCCGTGCAGCGTGATTTCCTTCCCGTTTCCCGTCCGTCGTTTGCCGGGTATTTCAATCTCTTTTTGTCCGTTGAGGTACTGACCTGTTATGGTCTGTGACCGGCGGATATCATCCGGTGTTCCCTGGGCCACGATTCTTCCCCCGTGCAACCCGGCTCCCGGTCCGATATCCACCACATGATCGGCCGAGAGGATCATCTCCTTATCATGCTCAACCACGATAATGGAATTGCCGATATCCCTGAGGTCTTTCAGCGCTTTGATCAGCCGCAGGGTATCCCGCTGGTGAAGGCCAATACTGGGTTCATCGAGGATATATAGGACTCCCTGGAGCTGCGACCCGATTTGGGTTGCAAGTCTGATGCGCTGGGATTCACCGCCCGACAGGCTGACGGCTGAGCGGTTCAAAGCCAGGTAATCCAACCCGACCTCAAGGAGGAATCCAAGCCTGGTCTTTATTTCCCTCAGGATCTCATGCCCAATGATCTGTTTCCTTTCCTCCAGGCCGGGTTCGGTTTTTACCACCCAGTCGAGCAGCTTACTGGGGTCCATAGCCGAAAGCTCAGCAATGTTTTTGCCGGCTATCCTGAAATAGAGACTTTCCTTCTTAAGCCGGGTACCTTTACATTCGGGACAACTGGTCCGGTTCATGAAGCCGCTTACCCATTTCTGTATTCCTTTTGGTGCGGCGTCGGTGTTCTGGTTGATGATAAAGCTGACGATGCCTTCGAAGGTAAGGGTATAGGTTGAACTGACACCCATACTGTCCTGTTTCACTTTGATGAAATCATCGGAGCCATATAAAATGGTATTAATGCCATGTTCGGCAATATCTTCGATAGGGGTGTCGAGTGTGAAACCAAATTTTTCACCCAGGGCTTCCAACTGCTTAAAAATCCATGTGTTACGATACTCGCCAAGAGGGGTCAGCCCTCCTTTCCGTATGGTCCTTTTCGGATCCGGAATGATCTTTTGAAGGTCCACTTCAGCAACAGTACCTATCCCATTGCAAACCGGGCATGACCCGTAAGGAGAGTTGAAAGAAAAAGTATTGGGTTCAGGCTCATCATAGGAAATGCCCGAGGTAGGACACATGAGGTGGCGGCTGAAATGCCGGGCTTTGTTATCGTGGTTGTCAAGAACGATCAGGCTTCCTTTCCCATGACGCAAGGCGGTCTGGACCGATTCGGTAACCCTGCGGGAAGAGTCTTTCTTCACTTCGATCTTATCAACTACAATTTCGATGTTGTGGATCTTATACCGGTCCACCTGCAGCCCGTAAGTTATTTCCCTGATTTCATTATCGATCCTGACTTTCAGAAATCCCTGCTTCCTGATCTGTTCGAAAAGCTCCCGGTAATGCCCTTTTCTTCCTTTTACCACGGGGGCCAGCAGGGTAATGGTCTTTGCCCTGAAGCTTGTAAGAATAAGGTTAACGATTTCCGGTTCCGAATACCTGACCATCTTTTCACCGGTCTCATACGAGTAGGCATCCGCAATACGGGCATATAAAAGCCTGATAAAATCGTAGATCTCGGTGATGGTCCCTACAGTAGACCTTGGGTTCCTGCTGACTGATTTCTGTTCAATAGAAATAACAG
This sequence comes from Bacteroidota bacterium, assembly GCA_026391855.1. Classification (GTDB taxonomy): domain Bacteria; phylum Bacteroidota; class Bacteroidia; order Bacteroidales; family CAIXZF01; genus JAKLIX01. The sequence goes on from JAPLDE010000049.1 coordinate 7,607, forward strand.
GGCTGAGCCCGTTGATCTTGTCAACTTCCGGCCGTTCCAGGTTTCCCAGGAATTGCCTGGCATAGGCAGAAAAAGTCTCGAAATATCTCCGCTGGCGTTCCGCGTAGAGGGTGTCGAAAGCCAGGGATGACTTTCCGCTGCCGCTGAGTCCTGTAATCACTACCAGCCGGTTCCTTGGAATGACAAGGTCGATATTTTTCAGGTTGTGCGCTTTGGCCCCGTAAATCTCCACCACATCTTTAAAGGGACTTTCGGTTGTAGCTGCTCCCACCTCATTCCACTCCTGTAAACTACCTTCCTTCATGTTGCTGATTAGTTTTTTTTATTCCTGGGTACTCATGCCCTGCCATAGTTTGGAATAATATATGTTTTGCGGATCAGGGATGAGCAGGATGTAGGTTTTTTTCTGTTTGTTCGTCAGGTTGTTCTTTCTCAGCCAGGGGTTAAACTCTTTGAGAATCTTATAGTTAAGGCCACGATCTATGGCAAACGAGGCCAGGTTGGTAAGGGTGCTGTCGATGATGACCTCGGTAACCGGGATTACCGGGTAAAGGTCCTTTTTCCTGAAATGGAAACCATATTGTTCAGGGTTCAGAAAAACTTCCCGCATAGCCATAATCCTGAAAAGATAGCGTGTCGTTTCCTGATTCAGAAGCGTAGAGTAAAAATCGGTTGATCGTTGCTGGGTCATCGGCTTGGTCACATTCTCAATTCCTGCGTTATAAGCCGCAGCAGCCAGTGTCCAGCTTCCAAACCGGTTGTATGCGTCCCTGAAATACCGGCATGCCGCTTCGGTCGACTTGGCCAGATTGTATCTTTCATCTACCTCTTCGTTGATTTCCAGCCCGTAACGCTCTCCTGTTTCTTTCAGGAATTGCCAGAAACCACTTGCCCCTGCCGGCGAAACAGTATTGCTGAAATTGCTTTCAGCCAGGGCAAGGTACTTAAAATCATCAGGAATCTCATTCTTCTTCAGAATGGGTTCAATAACAGGAAGATAACGATTTGTCCTCTTCAACATTAAAAAAGTGGATGAATGCCAGTAAACATTTGTCAGTAATTCCCTGTCATAGGCTTCTCTTACCCAAAAAATATCCATTGGAACCTTTTCACCGGCAAATGTAAGGTTATCCGGTATATCCAGTGAAAAGACCTGGAGCTGGCTGTTCCTGGCTGCCTTGAATTCTTCTTCGGTTATGCTTCGCTTTTTATCGGAATAGATGAACAAGGCGGCAATTACCAATAGAAACAGTGTGATAAACAGCCAGTTGTGTTTTATTTTCATATTATTAAAGGAAAAAATATTAACGGCTATGATTTATTTTTATTGGCAATAATAAACAGGCCGGTAAAGATCAGGATGAAAAAAAGCAGGTACCCGATAGCCGGGAGAAGGGACCAGGTTGGGTAACAAAAAATGATGGTAATCCCCAGGATGCTGCAAACCAGCGATATCATCATAAATACCAGGGCAACCTTATTGTCCGAAAGTCCAAGATAAGAGAGATGATGTGTTGTATGGTCTTTCCCTCCTACAAAGGGAGACTGACCAATAGCCATCCTCTTGATGAAAACCGTGGTCGTATCGATTAAGGGAATGGCAAAAACAATGAGGATAAGGACCACCTGTCTGGAAATATAAAGATCCGTTGTGGATTTATATGGGTTCCAGAAGTAAAGGATGCCAACTGTTGCCAGTATTACACCAAGGAACTGGCTGCCGGTATCTCCCATATACATTTTTGAAGGATGCCAGTTATAGAAAAGGAACCCGGTAAGAGAGGCCACAAGACCGAGCATGATCAGGTAATAGGGATTGGAAAAATCGCCTTTTAACGTAATGGTTACCAGGGTTGTAAGAAAAATAAACAGGGATACAAGCGAGGTGATGGCATCCATATTGTCAAGCATGTTGATAGAATTCATGATCCCTACCACCCAGAAAAGCGTTAAGGCATAATTGAGTATTTGGCTGTCAAAGAAGTTGATATAAGTTCCTGTTGAAATAAGAATGAGACCACAACTGATCTGGGTGAACAGTTTCAGCCAGACTTTTGTATTATAAGCATCGTCGTAAAGCCCCATGAGAAAACCGAGCGTGGTTGCCAGCAGGAAACCGATGAATTGCAGGTTCCTGAAGTTGAGACTTTGCTCGAACACAATAGAGTAAACCGATAATGAGAAGAGGAAGGTGATGTAGAAAGAGATTCCGCCGAAGGAGGGTTTTGATTCGGCACTCCACCTGATAATGGTGTCGTTTTTATTCCGTATCCCCAGTGTTCGTGAGAACTTGAGAAACAATGAGTTAACCAGTGTACTTAATACAAGCGTGACCAGGAAAAAGATGGCATACGAAATCAGAAGCGAACGGTAGGATTCAGTCATAACGATCAGATATCATGTAACGAGTTGAAACAGAATCTATTGGCTAAAGATCATTTTAACCTCAAAGTAAGCAATAAATTTGATAAGGGTTTAAAAAGGGGTGATAAAATTTTTAAAAGGACTGCCTTGCTGGTCCTTTTCTGAAAGGACAGGATTGCCGATATCCCAGGGTATGCCCAGGTCGGGGTCATTCCACCTGATACAGCCCTCTGAACTTTTTTCGTAGTAATTGGTGCATTTATAAGAGAAAATAGTATTGTCGGCCAGGGTTAGGAATCCATGGGCAAAGCCTTCAGGGATCCAGCACAGCCACTTGTTTTGCTCATTCAGTTCAACAATGATGTGCCTGCCATAGTAAGATGATCCCCGGCGAAGATCGACTGCCACATCCAACACCCCTCCCTTGATCACCCTAACCAGCTTTCCCTGTGCATAAGGAGGGCGCTGAAAATGCAGCCCTCTCACTATCCCTTTGGAGGAAAGCGATTGATTGTCCTGGATAAAAGGAGCTGTAATTCCTGCTTCCAACAGCCTGTCCTGACGGAAAGATTCGAAAAAATAACCGCGGGAGTCTTCAAAAACCCTTGGCTTTATGATCTTTACATCGGGAATTTCTGTATTGATGACCTGCATGTATTATTTTTTTCTGAAGTAATGAAAAATTTTATTGAGAAGTGAAAAATGGTATCCGTTGCCTTCTTCTTCGTCATAATAGGAATAATCATATCCATACCCGTATCCGTACCCGTATCCGTAGCCATATCCGTAACCATATCCATAGCCCTTGGTATAATCATAGCTTTTGCTAAGCGGTTCAACTGCGTTAAGCACAACAGACAGCCGTGTCAGATGGTTTTGGGTTAACAATCTTTCGGTATTTTCAATAAATACCTTTTTTGAATAGTTCGCCTTAAGAATATAGATCGGGTAATCTGAAAGCTGCAGACACCTGAGCGAATCAGTAACAACACCGATAGGAGGGGTGTCCATCACAATATAATCATAATGTTTTTTCAACCCTTCCAGGATTTCATCCATTAATGGGCTGAGGATAAGCTCAGACGGGTTTGGTGGCACTGGTCCTGAGGGGATATAATGAAGTTTGGATTGATCATTTTGAATGATGCAGTCGGCCAAATTGTCTATTTTAGAAAGGATAGTGCTGATACCGTGTTTGTTATCAGTTCCGAACCGCTGGTGTATCTTGGGTTTTCTAAGGTCCAGGTCAAGAATGATCACCTTTTTGTCGGAAAAGGCCAGCACCCCTGCCAGGTTGATGGCAATGAAGGTCTTTCCTTCCCCTGATACGGTTGAAGTAACTGAGATCACTTTCGGCCCTTCATCATTATCAATGAACTGAAGGTTTGTTCGAATAGCCCTGAGTGATTCGGTGAACACAGATTTTGGCTGACTCTCCACTATCATCATCGATTCAGGTACGGCTTTCGGGTATTTGGGAACTACCCCTAAAATAGGAATGGTGGAATATCGGGTTATATCCTCTATCGATAAAATCTCATTGTACGACAGGTACTTAACCAGGATAATGATCAGGCCGATGAATCCTGCAATAACCAGGCTGAAAACATATATAAGCCTGGGCGCCGGGTATATCGGTATGGTAGGGATTTCGGAGTTGGTAAGAATGATGTTCTGGGAAACATAACCGGCTTTGGCAATGGCATAATTGGCTTTGGTTTCAATCAACTGGTTGTAGTATTTTTCGTTGATGGAATAGATTCGCTGTAAACGGATCAGCTCCAGGGCATTGTTTTGGCTGGAGTTTACCACTACATCCTTCTTATACTCTTCCAACAGTTGTTTAACCTGGTTCTGCTTTTCCTTCAGCTTGATTTTGTATGACTGGATAGTCTGCAACAACAATTTGGTCTGAATATCAATCTGGTAATCAAGGTTTTTGATCTGTCCGCTGTTGGTTGTCACCGAGTATTTCAGCTGTTCAATCTGCACCAGCAGGTCTTTGAGGGGCGTCAGCAGGGTAAGAACAGGGGCCGGAAACTGTCCTATTGCCAGGTAGGCTAACAATCGGTATGAATCGACGATTTCGGATTTGGCAAAATAGTTTTCCATCTCGTTCAACCCTGCAATCTCAAGCCCAACTTTATTATATTCATCTTCTATATCTCCGATTTTCATTAAGAGATTTGGGATGTTTTTGATAAAGAGCGAATCAATGTTGTTATCTTTCTTGAAGGATTGGATATGTTCCTCGGAGCTGATCAGCGAGTCTTTGATCAGAGAAAGCTGATTATCAATAAATTGAAGGATATTATTGGCACTCTCCTGTTTTTGTTCCACATCATATTGCTGGAATTCGCCGGCAAGGGTGTTGAGGATGGCCGATGCTTTCTGGGCATTTCTGTCCTGGAGCCTGATCAGGATGGTATTGGCAGAAGCATCCAGGATACTGGTGCTGAGTTTTGACGATATATTGGGAACGACCTGGTCAGGGTTGTTAATGATAAAAAAGAAAGATTCATCGGTAAGTCCTTTAACGTAGTCCTGCAGATTCGACTGGGGTTCAAGTACTACTTTCAGGTCTGCCTCGTTAAAAACATAGAGCTCGTCGGGGTTACCTGATCTGGATTGTTCTCCCTTTCCCGGGATCTCATACCGGATGGTGCATTTCAGGCTGCGGTCGAATTTAATCTTTATCGGGATACCATAAATAACGGGATCTTTGATGTTGGCCCAGATCTTGTATGGAGCAGAATTAAACTGTTCAAAGCTCAGGATGTTGCCTTCGACATAATAGCTGGTTGTCAGGGGCAGTTTCGACAAGGCCCTTTTCAGGAAAAGGGGTGAGCTGAGCAGTACGATTTTCTTCTGCAACCCGTCTTCATATAAATTTCCGACATTAAGGATCTTGTTGGTCTGTTCCTGCACATTTACCTGGATGATCACCCTTGCTTCAAAAATGGGATGAGTATAACGCAGATACATGTATGAACCGATGAAGGCGGTGATCAGCAAAATAGTGACGAAAAGAAGATTTTTCCTCGTGATATAAAGGAATAGCCTTATGTCAAGCTCATCATTAAGGGTAGGTATCTTCTTTTTCAGTGCCATAAGGTTATCTGAATAGAGCGTAGATGACTAGCAATGTTGAAATCAGGGCCAGGTAAGGGCTTACCTGGGTGATCACGGTTTGTGGTATCTTGAACAGCGGTTCGATGTAAATGATATCGTTGGCCATCAGCACCATATCCGCCTGTTTCAATCCTTCAATGGTCGACAAATCAATTTTGTAGATCTTACGGTTGGAGGGGTCTCCTCGTATCAGTTTGATCCTGTAGGCCTTACCTTCAGAGATTCCGCCTGCCTGGGCCAGGGCTTCAAACAGCGTGGTGTTGGGGTTTTCCAGCTTAAGGACCTGGGCGGTTCCTCCCTGGCCTCCCGGAAAGATAATGACCCGGTTGTTGGTCACTTTAACCTTCACATAGGGATTATTAAAGTAATAGGTCAGCTTTTCCTCCAGCAGCTTTTCAGTCTCACGCAGGGTCAGACCTGCCACGGGAATTCTTCTTAATACCGGTATGTTGATGGTCCCGTCGAATTCGACCATGTAAGTGTTACCCGCTCCGCCGGCTGCACTACCGCCCATCCCCGACGGGTCGAGCATCTTTTCACCGTTATTGGTGGTTACCATGATGGAAACCTCATCATTGGGAGCCAGCCGGTATTCATCATGGACGGTCTGATCTGGAAGCTTGGAATACTGGTAGTTCCGCCCTGTTCTGAGCATCTGCGTAGGGTACATTTGCTTGCAGGAGCTAAGAAAAATGACAGAAACAAAAAGAATCAGGAAGACGATATTACCCCGCATTCAATAAGCTGTAAATCTGGTTATTAAATTAGTTAATTGTTGTTTTTAACGGCTAGTAGCCTCGTATATAATTCACTTACATCATTGACCAGCCGCAAATAATGAAACCGCTGTCCAACCTGCTCCCAGCCCTTTTCGGACATTGTTTTCCTAAGCAATTGATCATCAACCAGTTCTGATAAATTATTAAAAAACCCCTTTTCATCCCCCATGGCTGAAAGCAAGGCTGTTTCACCGGGTATAACAACATTTTCTATTCCACCCACCCTGGTTGAAACAACAGGTTTTCCTGCAGCCTGGGCTTCGATCAGGCTTACAGGAGTACCTTCGTTCAAAGAGGTAAGAACAACAATATCAAGTCCTGCCATCACTCTGTCCATCTCTTTGATCCATGAGGTGAAGGTAAGAATAGAATTGTTTTGTTTTACGTCGGTGGTGTTAAAAAGGATACCCATTTGAGAAGCCAATTTTTCAAGAAAACCTCTTTCTTCTCCGTCACCGATGATAAAGGCATGGAATTTTTTTTGGCTTTGCTGCTGAAGATGGTGTATCCCTTTCAAAAACAGGGTGTGGTTTTTCACCGGGACCAGCCTCCCGACAATTCCAATAGCCACCGTATCTTCATCAAGATTGAACTGAGACCGGAATTGATTTCGTTTAATATCCTGTTTATCAGTGAATTTAAAGAGATCAAACCCAAGAGGGATGACCTCAATTTTTTTCGGATCGGAGATGTTAAGTAAGCTGAGCAGGTCGGTCTTCTGGTTTTGGCTCAGCGCAATGATACAGGTTGAATGCCGTGCCAGGTATTGCTCTATCCGTGTGAAAACGGCCGTTTTTACCCTCGGGAAATAAGCATCCATCACATGGCCATGGTAGGTATGAACGATCACCGGGACTTTGTTCCTGATAGCGGCCATCCGGCCCAGGGCTCCGGCCTTGGAGGCGTGGGTGTGAACAATGTCGGGCCGGTATGCTTTCATGATCTTGTCGATCTCCCGGTAGGAGGCCATATCCGAAAGGAGATCAATGGAACGGTGCATGGTAGGGATGATGTGGTAATCCACACCCAGCTCCTTAAGGATGAACTCGGAGCTGGCCTCGGTAGGTTCAATGGAACCCCCGATCAGAAGGGTCTCAAACTCAGGCGGAAGATAACGGGTCAGATAGGCCGCGTTAAAGGTCGGACCTCCCAGGTTAAACCGGTTCACTATCCGCATCACTCTTACCTTTGCCATTATGCCTCCATATGGTTTTTCCACCATTGCTGGAAGACCATCAAACCCCATACCTGAATGGCAGCATCACCGGGCTTTCCGGAAAAAAGCCGTGCTAACAGACGGCTGATCCCTTCAGAATTAAATATTCCTTGTTGTTTAATATAATCGGGTTTGAAAAGATCGTTAACCAGGCTGTCTTTCAGTTCCCCGTTCAGCCAGCGGTAAAGGGGTACCTCAAACCCCCGTTTGGGCCGGTTGATGATCTCCCCGGGTAATATTCCCTTCATGGCTTCTTTCAGCAGGATCTTTGACGATTTTCTTTTCACCTTATAACCGGCCGGCAGGGAAGAACAAAACCGGATCAACTCATGATCGAGGAAGGGCGACCTGACCTCCAGGGCATGGGCCATGGGCATACGGTCAATCTTCACCAGCATGTCCGATAAAAGGACCAGGGCCATATCGCTGAAAAGAACCTGGTTCAGGTCACCGGGAAATTCTCTTATCTTACTGGTTAACAGGAGTTTTCTTTGATCGTATTCAATTAATTTGCCGGCATCAGAAAAGTAATCTCTCACTTCTGCTGACTGGTGCCAGCAACACCAGGTCCAGTAACGGTCCCAGGCAGGCTGCCCGGCTGCAGTGGCAAAACGTTCCCCTTGCCTGATCCGGTTTCCAATGGTCGTATGACGGTCCTGGGAAAGCCTGGCAAACAATGGTCTTAAAAGCGAAAAGATATTGGAAACCAATGGATTGTGACGGATACGCCATTCAGCCAGGTATTTGTTATACCCGCCCAGCAACTCATCACCCCCGTCGCCGCTGAGCACCACTTTCATTTTCCTTCTGACTTCCCGGCTTAACACGTAAACGGCCAGCGCACTGGAATCCCCGAAGGGTTCATCCGTATTCCGGAGTATTTCCGGGATGACATCCAGCATATCATTGGTAGTGAGAGAAATAGCTGTGTGATCGGTCCCGAACTGCCTGGCAACCTTTTCGGCATACCGGCTTTCATCGTAAAAGGCATCATCGCTGAAACCAATGGAGAAGGTTTTCAGATGCCGGGTGAAGGTGGAAGCCATGGCCACTACCGCAGAGGAATCAATACCTCCGCTCAGGAAGGCGCCTACAGGGACATCTGCTGTAAGCCTTTTCTCCACCGCACTGCTGAAAAGCTTTTTGAATTCACCGGTCACATCTCCGGCAGGTCTCTTCTTTTCATCCGGTTGATCAAATGGAAGCGCTGTAAAGGGAATCTCAGTGATATCTGCCTTGTTTTCAGTTACCCTGAGATAATGTCCGGGCTTTACCTGGTGTACATTTCTGAACGCTGTCCAGGGCTGGGGGATATAATTCAGCTGGAAATACATGAACAGCGAATCCCAGTCGGGTTCCTTCCTGATGCCAAAGGCCAGCAGTCCTTTCATCTCCGAGGAGAAAGCCAGAAAATCCTCATTCAGGCTGTAATAGAAGGGCTTCACACCCATGGGATCCCGGGCCAGGTACCAGCATTTCTTTGAGGCGTCAAAGATGGCGGAGGCAAAAAAACCATCCAGGGTCGAAAAGGCAGAGGGACCGTTTTGCAGAACGTTTTGCAGAACGACTTCCGTGTCGCTGTGTGTCCTGATTTTTTGACCTCCGGCAATTAAGGTTGCCGACAGGGAAGAAAAGTTGAAGATCTCCCCGTTATGGATGATAAAACTCCTGCCGTCCTCTGCAAAGAAGGGTTGGTTAGCTTTTTGGGACAGGTCGATGATTGACAGCCTGGCATGCCCGACCGCGAAATCATTCTGTTTATAAACCTGGCGGTAGTCGGGCCCGCGATGGGCAACCGCATCCAGGGCAGCGGATATCCTGTCAAGACGGAGGCGTCCGTTGTAATTGAAGGCTATTATTCCTGCAAACCCGCACAAAATTGATTGTATTAAAGATGGATAACTTCACCGTAAGCGGCAGCCACCGCTTCCATGATGGCTTCCGACATGGTCGGGTGGGGGTGCACCGACTTGATGATCTCATGACCGGTGGTTTCCAGCTTTCGGGCCACCACCGCTTCGGCTATCATCTCGGTCACATTGTCCCCTATCATATGGGCACCCAGCCATTCGCCGTATTTCGCATCGAAGATCACCTTGATGAAGCCGTCGGTCGCTCCTGAAGCCTTGGCTTTACCGGAAGCCGTATAGGGAAATTTTCCTACTTTAATTTCGTACCCGGCTTCAATGGCAGCCTTTTCGGTCATGCCCACAGAAGCTACCTCAGGGTTGGTATAGGTACAGGAAGGAATGTTCCCGTAATCCAGGGGTTCAGGATCGAGCCCGGCGATCTTTTCCACGCAGGTGATTCCTTCGGCAGAAGCCACATGGGCCAGGGCCGGTCCTTTCACGATATCACCGATGGCATAATAGCCGTCGATGTTCGTGCGGTAATAGTCATCCACCAATACTTTCCCTTTATCGAACTGTATGCCGGTCTCTTCCAGACCCAACCCTTCCAGGTTAGTTGTCACTCCCACAGCCGACAGCACGATCTCAGCCTCCACGAATTCTTCCCCCTTTTTGGTCTTGATCTTTACCCTGCACAATTCACCGGTAGTGTCCACTTCTTCCACAGTGGAGGAGGTCATCACCTTCATCCCTGACTTTTTAAAGGAACGTTCCAGTTGTTTGGAGACTTCTTCATCCTCAATGGGTACAACATTGGGCAGAAATTCCACAAGGGTGACCTGTGTGCCGATAGAATGATAGAAATAGGCAAATTCTGAACCGATAGCACCTGAGCCAACCACAACCATCGACTTTGGTTGAAAAGGCAGGGTCATAGCTTCCCTGTACCCGATGATTTTTTTGCCGTCCTGTTTGAGGCCGGGTAGTTCTTTGCTACGCGAACCGGTAGCCAGAATAATGCTTTTTCCTTTGTATTCGGTGGTTTTTCCCTCAGCGTCAGTCACATCCGCTTTCCTCCCAGGCTTTATTCTGGCAGTACCGGGTATCAGCGTGATCTTGTTCTTATTGAACAAAAATTGTATGCCCTTGCTCATGGCATCCGCCACCGAACGGCTGCGTTTCACCATGGCTTCCAGGTCGGGTTTTATTTCCCCCGTCACCGAAACCCCGTAATCACCTGCATGTTTCAGGTAGTTGAACACCTGGGCGCTCTTCAGCAAAGCCTTTGTCGGGATACAGCCCCAGTTAAGGCAAATCCCGCCGATCTCGGCCTTTTCCACTACAGCCACCGACATTCCGAGCTGGGCAGCCCTGATCGCGGCAACATATCCGCCCGGCCCGCTCCCGATTACAATCACATCATATTCCATAACAATCAGTTTTCAGCGTAAAAGGCAAAAGTACCAATAATTTATAGAAATTGAGTCTATTTCTGTTTAGGCAAGCGAGTTTCGGTTTTCCGGTCAACCAGAAATACTTTTTATAAAATTAATTCGGAAGGAAAGTATTTTCAGGAAAAAGCGCAGGAATATGCCATTGCCTGTGCAGGCAGTACGTGGTATGACCTCACATCATGCTAAAGTGGAGTCGAAGCATGACTGCGGGAAATTGCAGGCATTCCCTCCTCGGTTTAACTGCTGACCCCGACAGGTGGTGAGGCCCATGTCAGGGTGCCAAACCCAATAACTTCCGCCTTTTATCATCTTCCTTCTTCACGCATAATAATTTACTTAACAACAATGAGTTTGCCAAGGTTCTTCTTTTCATTCAATGCATCTACCGCAATAAAGTAAATTCCTGGAGGTAAAGAAGTTATATTGACAGACTCGAATCCTTTATCCAAAGGTAGTTCTTTTTGTGAAATGACAACCTCTGGACTCCATCCCGGATTCCTCTGAAGGATTGTACCATAATTATTGTTTAATCAACTGTACCGGTATACCAGTTTTCATAATCATCAAATTTCCAAATTTCCAAATTTCCAAATTTCCAAATCTCCAAATTTCCAAATTTCCAAATTTCCAAATCCCCCGACGGGTTGTTAAAATTTCCTTAATTTTACGCCTTCTCTTGAAAATCAAAAATTCACTATACTTATGGAATCAAAAGGAGTATCTTATTACGTCGAGGCCGGCAAACGGGCCATGGAATGGCATGCCCGCTACCTGGAGATGATGCGGCAGTGCCGTTTCGACACCATCGCCGTTCATGGCGTTTATTCAATGCAGGAAGCCCTGGACTTTAACCAGGGATCAACCATCGAGCCGGTTTATCTGTCTACTTCCCAGGCCTACCGTGATTCTGATGAAATGGAAGCCGCCCTTTCTTACCAGATCCCTACCTGGTGTTATTCCCGTATCGCCAACCCCAGCATGTACTACTTCGAGGGAGTCCTTGCCCTGCTGGAAGGCTATAACAGCGGCGTTGAAACATCCTGCATCGCTACCGCCTCCGGTATGGCCGCCATCCAGAGCGCCGTCGATCCTTTCCTGGTGGTAGATCCTAAAAAGCCGGGACAAAAGCTGAATTTTGTGGCTACCTGCCAGCTTTACGGAGGTACCTTCCAGCAATTTGCCCAACGGAAGGAAAAAGACAGAGGCATCGAATGGAGAAAGGTTTGTGCATCGCACGATATTGATGAGTGGGAATCGCTGATCGATGAAAATACACGTTTTTTATATGGTGAGATGCCCAGCAATCCTTCCCAGGGCTTCTTCGACCTGAAGAAAGTGGTCGAACTAGGCCACAAATACGGGTTGCCGGTTATTATTGATTCAACGGTGGCTACACCCGCCCTGCTCAGACCCCTGGAATGGGGTGCCGATATCGTGGTCCAGTCGGTAACCAAATCGCTGGCTACCGGTGGGACAAGCATTGCCGGGGCCCTGATCTCCCGGAAAAATATCGTTTCTTCCGTTGATAATGATGAGATGAAAGCAAACTTTGCCGGGTGGCTCAAACTGATCCCCAACCGCGATAACGGTACGAATATCTCCCCCATGAATGCCATGCTGGCCATCAATGATATCCGCACCCTGCGGACAAGGATGGATCTTGTGAGCCGCTCCACCATGAAAATTGCCGAATACCTGGCTCAGCACAAACATGTTGAACAGGTTGATTATCTGGGACTTCCGTCTCATCCCCTGCATAAGCTTGCCAGTGAGTATATGTTCCTGGTCGATTCAGAATTCGACGACCTCTATAAAACCAGGGTAAACCGTTATGGTCACCTGATGTCGTTCCGGATCAAAGGCGGGGCAAAAGCCACCCGTACGGTTTTCGATGCCTTCCAGCGTATATACAGGGCTACCGACCTGGGAAGGATCAAGTCCATCGCAACCATTCCAGCCATCAGCACTCATCAGCAACAGGGTGAAGAAGCCCGGAAGATCGCCGATATTCCTTCCAACCTGATCCGTTTATGCGTAGGTGCCGAACATCCCGACGATATCATGAAGGATGTTGACCAGGCCTTGTCAACCCTGGAAGGGACCAAAGTGTACTTTACCTCTCCCGAGTATTCCGCCGGGGGTGCTTCTTCCTCCAAACTGGCTTAATTTTCAGTAGCTATGCTTTTTTATTCCACCAATCTCAATGCAAACCAGGTCCCTTTCCCGGAAGCCCTTCTGAAAGGCCAGGCACCCGACCGCGGGTTATACCTGCCAAAGGAAATACCCCGGCTCAGCCCGCAGGAGATCAGCAGTTTTGCCACCAGAGAGTACCACCGGATCGCCTGTGAGGTGATGTGGAAATACCTTGAAGGTCAGATCCCTTATGAGAAACTGGCCGAGCTGACCAGAGATGCCTATAACTTTGCCGTCCCCCTGGAAAAAGTGGTTGACCGCCGGTATGTGATACGGCTCGATCAGGGACCTACAGCTTCTTTTAAAGACTTCGCCGCCCGGATGATGGGCAGGCTTATGCAATTCTACCTGCAGAAAGAAGACCGCAGGCTGCTCATCCTTACCGCTACTTCAGGCGATACCGGAAGTGCCATTGCGCATGCCTTTCTGGGACTCGACCGGATAAAGGTCCTGGTGCTTTTCCCGGAGAAAGAGGTGACCACCCGCCAGCGTAAACAAATGACGACCCTGGGCCGCAATGTTAGGATCACTGCCCTGGACGGTAAATTCGACGACTGCCAGGCCCTCGTGAAACAGGCTTTTGCCGATCCCGACCTGGATTTTCTCGGCCTCTCTTCGGCCAACTCCATCAATATCGGCAGGCTGATCCCCCAAACCGTCTACTATTTCTATGCCTATTCCCGCCTGGCTGCAAAGGGGGAAAAGATCACTTTTTCAGTTCCTTCCGGCAACTTTGGCGACATGATGGGAGGGGTGCTGGCCATGAAAATGGGGCTGCCGGTTGAGAAATTCGTCATCGCCGTTAATGAAAATGATGAGTTCCCTGTCTATCTGAAAACCGGTGAGTACAACAAGATTGAACCTTCCAGGAATTGCATCTCAAGCGCCATGAATGTCGGTCATCCCAGCAACCTGGCCCGCCTTATCGCTCTCTATGGAGGTATTATGGACGAAAAGGGAATGATACACCGTCAGGCTGACCTGGCTTTGATGAACAGGGAGTGCTGGAGTACATCAGTAACCGATGATCAGACCCGGCAAACCATCAGGGAAGCCTGGGAACAATACAACCTGCTGCTCGAACCGCACGGATCCGTTGGCTGGACGGGGTTACAAGCTTACCTGGCTACACTTGACCCAATAAAGAAAGCCAATGCCCTTTGCGTTTCGCTGGAAACAGCCCACCCGGCTAAGTTTCCTGAAGAGATCAAACGACTGCTCGGTTTCGATCCCGCCTTACCCCCCAGCCTTGAAGGAATCGAACAGAAAGAGGAAAAGTATGATCATTTAGAAACTGAATATCAGGCGTTTAAAAGCTTTCTTTTACAGAACTACAACTCATAACCTCCATAACCTCCATAACCTCCATAACCTCCATAACCTCCATAACCTCATCACCCTGAAAGCCTCACCCCCCAACCTCCAGAGAGGGGGAGCACTTCAAACCAAAATGTTAACTTCATAACCTCCATAACCTC
>JAPLDE010000091.1 GCA_026391855.1 Bacteroidota bacterium
ATGTTGTTCCGTTTCAGGGGATGGTTAAATATGATGTCCGTCAATTTGCAGAAGGCATGTATTCCTGTGTTCTCAAAACCGATAAGAAAGTACTGAGCACAGGTAAATTTATCATTTTCAGGTAGATCGGTGATTTTTAGACAACAGAATCAGCAGCGAATCATTATGCCTTCTTTTTTTACGATGGCTACCAAAGGTGAGATATCATCATGGTTAAACCGATCAATCCCGATTGTCACCGGTTCAATACGATGATCCACTTTCCTTACAAGACTCCAGGCAAGAAGTTTGGAAGATAGTTCTTTGGCAAAGCTAATACAACATTGATCAGAATGAATGAAACGCTGCAAATGTTTTACTGGAAAGATCGGCTCAGGATTTCTTTTTTTCCCTGAAGATGTAATTGATTGAAGGTGGTTCCACAGGCGGATTCTCTTCCTTGTTTTCTTCCTGAATATCAGCGTGTTGTGATTGTGGTGGCGGGGGTTGACTGGTTTCAGGGTACCATTCAGGGACTTCATCATCATCATCTTCATCGCCCCAGTCATACACTTTCCGGGTAGGGCCGTATTTGCGGTAGTAAACTGCCACCACGATACCGGCAACAATACCCATCAGGTGAGATTCCCAGGAGATATTCTTTTCGGGGAAGAGTTGGGGGAAAATACCCCAGATTAAACTACCATAGAGGAACACAACCAGCAGTGAAAGGGCAAGTAACCGGTTGTCACGGCGAAGTAAGCCACTGGTAAACACAAAGGTAGCCAGTCCGTAAACCACTCCGCTGGCCCCGATATGGTAAGCCTCCCTGGCCATACACCATACCCATAACCCGGTTAGTAACCAGATAAGCCCGAAGACACGGAAAGCAATATCCCGGTAAAAATAGAAAACCACTGCACCCAGTATAATCAAAGGGCCTGAGTTTGCCATCAGGTGCGACCAGTTTTCATGAATAAAGGGAGAAGTAAGGATGCCGGTAAGCCCTGACTTATGCAATGGTAATATCCCCAGAAAAGCCAGGTTCCAGTGGAAGGTTATCTCGATGATCTTTAATAACCACATGGAAGCCACTAAAATAGCAGGAAACAACAGGCTGTAATAAATTCTCTTCTTCTCGGTATCCATAATATCGGCGAAAGCAGGGTCTCTCAAACAATAATCCGGCCAATCGATTCCCGCGTACTTACAACATCTTGCCGTTTTCCAGCAAGCCGAAGAAGTTCTTCTTGTAGTTTTCGCCAATGGGGATAAGGGTATCGGCAATCTTTATCCGGTTTCTTTCGATGGAAAGGATCTTATCAATAGAAACGATATAGGACCTGTGCACCCTGACAAATTGATCGGCTGGAAGAATATCTTCCATATTTTTAAAATTCTGAAGGGTCATAATTCTTTCCTTCAGGGTAACAATACGGAGATAATCACCCATGCCCTCAATGTATTGAATATCACGGAAATCGACCTTTTGCAGCCTGAATTCTGTCTTTACAAAAAAGAAATCATTCTTAGGGTTGTAGATGGAAACTTCCTGGAGGGGCGCTGAGGGATGAGATCTGCCGGACATTTTGTCATACACCTTATCCACCGACTTAACAAATCTTTCGAAGGAGATAGGCTTCAGGAGATAGTCGGTCACATCCAGTTCATACCCCTGCAGGGCATAAGCGTCATAAGCGGTGGTAAAGATAATTTCCGGTTTTTCTTTCAACACCCTGATCAGTTGTATCCCTGTCAGCTCTTCCATCTGGATATCGAGAAAAAGCAGGTCAACCTTGTTATTCTTCAGAAAATCGATGCATTCCAACGCATTAAGGAAGGTTTTTAGCAATTCCAGGAAAGGCACCTTGTGGATGTAGTCCTCAAGGATGTCGAGAGCCAGGGGCTCATCATCAACAGCAATGCAGCGTATTTTCATAAAGTACTGATATGAAGGGTGACCTGAAATTTATCTCCGCAGGGAGTAATGGTAAGCTGGTGTTTATCAGGATACATCAGCTGAAGCCTCCGGGCAACATTCTGCAATCCGATTCCCTGGTAACTGTCTTTCGGGCTGCCGGGATTAGTACTGCAATAATTACTGATGGTAAATTCGAGTGAATTCCCTTCTACAGAAAGAGAAATCATTATACCCGGCGGGGTTACGTCTTTTTTACCGTGTTTAAAGGCATTCTCAACAAAAGGGATCAGCAACATGGGCGGGATCAGTTTTCCGTTAACATCGCCCCGGATATCAAGGCTGATGAAATTATGGGTTTTCAGCCTGAGCTGCTGTAACTCAATGAAGCTCTGAAGGTAGGATATTTCTTTTTCAAGCATAACCTTTTCTGCATTGGCATCATATAACATATACCTCATGATTTCAGCCAGCTTCATCACTACTGAAGGGGCTTCTTCTGATTTCTTATAAACCAATGAATATAAGTTATTTAAGGTGTTGAACAGGAAATGAGGGTTAATCTGTGTCCTCAGCAGGGCCAGCTCACTGTTCTGTTTCTGGGCCATCAGTTCGGTCTTTATTTTTTGGGTGCTGAACCAGTCGATCATGAACTTCATCAGAACGGCAAAGGTAGAGAACAGCATGCTGTTGACAAATTCAACCATGATGGTTACAAAACGAAGGGAGGCCAGTTCCTCCAGCCCGCTGATATACATGGATACAGCCCGTGTGATCAATAGCCGGACACCGGTGTAGACAAGTATAATTGCCAATACGATAAACAGCGAACTGGTGATCCTCTGCCGGTGAAAAAGGTTTACCGTAATAATGGAATAGACCAGGTAAAAGTTGACAATGTTAAGTATCTCGGTGGTAATATTATAATGGAACAGCCAAACGGGGTACTTTCGGTCGGGGAAGATGTAAGGCAGTTCCGGTACGAGCACGTAGAGGATCCAGAACAGTATATGGATCAGGAAGATAGTCTTTTTGTTCATCCGGCAGCATTCACTGATGCTAAAATATAACAAAGAAGTGTTCTTTCCTATTTTTCCGTTACCGGAAACGATAAGCGGGGGCATTCAATCGGTAAAAGGGATGATTTTCGTGTTTAACTTCCGCATGACAGACCCCGCTGTCTTTGACGACATTTCTTTGATATTGGTAGATTACATTTTACTTGTCCAAAAAAGGAATAGTATGTTTGACAGCGAATTTTAACATATGCCTATGGTTTAAAAAATCATTCAGAAGAAAAGAGGACAGTCAGTTTTCTCATCTTGTTGGGTTTTATTGGGTTAAACAACATCAACATTAACAGGGAATCGTGGATTTGCATCCTTTTTAGCTGGCTGTCTCTTTTCTTCATTTTTTTGGCAGTATGTTCTGTTGATATTCCATTAATTTTGTCTACGGCTTAAAGGGCTACATCAAATGATAAGATTTCCGGTATTCTTATTCAGCCTTTTTCTTTTGTTGTTTCTCTCCTGTAAACAACAAAAGGAGCCTGCCTATTATTCCTATGTTGATGCCCTTGACCAGCTCCATGGCATCGCCATACGGGAAGAGGGTCTCACCGCTAAAGGAGTTAAGGTGGGAGTGGTCGACCTGGGGTTTGCTACCCTGAATTCGAGTGCTGTAACCAGGCACTTAATGAACGAAAGTCAGCTTGCATTTTGTCGGCAGTATTATCCTGATTCCCAGGCGGTTTTCTTTAATCATACCGAGAACCACGGGATGCTGGTCACTTTTATGATGGCAGGAAAATCAAAAAGAGATTCCGTCTACGGTGGAGGATTGGCCATCAATGCTACGCTTTACCTGGCAAAGATCGGAAGAAGTGCCATAGATACCAGGTCGTTTGCGGATGAGGAGGAGAATATCCGTCGTGCCCTGGATGACTTCTATAACAGGGGAGTCAGGGTAGTGAATATGTCACTGGGTTACTGGGATGATTTTGAAGAGCCTGAACTCAATTACACACCGGCGCAAATGGATGGTAAAACAAGCCGCATCGCCAGGATCTGCCAGGAATATGTGAACAGGGGAATGATACTGGTGGCAGCCGCCGGCAATGCCGGTGAGTTTGCATGGCGGACCGTCTGGACACCTGCTGATGTAGAGGGTGTGATCACAGTAGGAGCCGTCAGCTCCGTTAAACAACCTTTCAGGGCATCGTACAGCGGGATAGGAAATGCCAAGGCCGGTTTTATTAAGCCGGATGTTGTTTGCTATTCTTCAGGCGGGACATCCGTATCAACACCGGTGATCACTTCACTGGTGGCCACAATGCTCGAAAAGGATAATTCACTCACACCTGCCCGGGTACAGACCATTCTGCACAAAGCCTCCTGCCTTTATCCATATCCTAATAATTATATCGGATATGGGGTTCCGGACTGTGAAAAAGTGTTGAAACTCATCGATGACCCCACGCTGGAACTGAGCGATGTTAAAGAAGTGTATGTGGTAACTGACCAGGTAAAGATCCCTTCATCCAGTGAAAATATCATGCTTTTTCAAAAGATCAGTCCAACTATAGTAAAAAGACAATATCATATAACACCTGAAGAGGGCATGGTTGTCCTGAAAAGAAGAAATGGAATTCCCCGTTCCACCCTTGTTATTGATAATTGCAGGGTTTTTGAAATTTTCTGGAAGTAGCTGGTATAGAGCAGGATAATGATCAATTTTGATAAATATTGCTTGAGATTAAAAAATTAGTTGCATAACTAAACAATTAGTTGTATCTTTGTGACGTTTAGTTGAAAAAATAAGATTATGAAAGAACTGACGAAAGCTGAGGAGCAGATCATGCAAATACTCTGGAAACTGAAAAAGGGATTTGTGAATGATATTCTGGAACAGTTGCCGGAGCCCAAACCAGCCTATAACACTGTTTCCACCATTATCAGGATACTGGAGCAAAAGGGGTTTGCAGATCACAAGGCCTATGGCAGGACGTATGAGTATTATCCCAGGGTCAGTAAGAAGGAATATACACGGAGCTACCTGAAGAATTTCATGTCCAACTATTTTGATAATTCCTTTCAGACCCTGGCTTCATTTTTTACAAAGGAAGAAAACCTAAGTGTGGGAGAGATGGAAGAGATCAGAAAACTGATGGAAGAGGAAATTGAAAAACAAAGAAATAAAGATCAATAAGATGGAAGCCTTGCTGATATACCTGTTAAAATCATCGCTGTCGTTAGCGTTGTTCTACCTGTTTTACTGGTTTTTCCTGCGAAAGGAAACGTTTTACCGCTTGAACAGGATCTACCTGCTGGGAAGTATGGTCCTTTCCATTATCCTGCCGTTTTTCGAGGTATCCGCGGTAAGGGTGGAAAACCCGGTGGTAATGAATATCCTTAGGGAGGTGGTGGTTCGTGGAAACTCCCCGGCAACCGGACAGCCCACTGAATTATCCGGTCATCTTTACGCTGACCCATTAATTATCATATATTTAACAGGGATATTATGGATGGTTGCGAGATTCTGTGTCAACCTCCTGATGATACTGAAATACCGCATGCACTCCAGTAAGGTTTTATTGGGAGGGCAGTGGGTTTTTCTTACAGATCATCCTGTTTCATCTTTTTCGTTCGGCAGGTGGATCTTTATTGATAAGGAATCATCACTCGAAGAGAGGAGAATGGTGATACTGAGGCATGAAAATGCGCATATCAGGCAGTTGCATACCCTTGACCTGGTATTCAGCGAATTGCTTTGTTCTCTTTTCTGGTTCCATCCTGCTGTCTGGCTTTACAATCGTTCACTCCGGGAGATCCATGAATACCTGGCTGATGATGACGTAATTAACCAGGGTTGCGACAGAGTGAGTTACATGGGAATCCTGATGCAGCAATTCGGGATCAAACGACCCGTATTTATTACCAATCATTTTAATCAATCATTAATAAAAAGGAGGTTTATCATGATCACAAAAAACAGATCCGGCAGGAAAGCTGCCCTGAAAATCAGTACGTTGATACCTTTGTTAACCTTTTGTTGTTTCCTGGCAGTCAATAGTTTACATCTTCCTTCCATAGCCCAGGAAGTGAAGAAAGCAAAACCTGTACAAAAGGAAAAAAGTTCTGTAAAGGCAGATGAGAATAAGAACAAGGATGACGTTTATTCAGTCGTGGAAAAGATGCCTGTATATCCCGGCGGGAGCGATGCGCTGATGAAGTATATCAGTGAAAATGTCAAATACCCGGCCTCTGCAAAGAGCTTTGGTGTCGAGTCACAGGTTTATATCAGCTTCATTATTGATAAAGAGGGGAATACCCTTACACCAGGTATGTTGAGGCAGAAGGGAAATTATGCCAAAGGCTCCAAAAAGACCTCGGAGGAGAATTACAAGAAAGCACTCAAGGACATGGAAGATGAGGCGATGAGGGTCGTCCAGTCAATCCCGTTAAAATGGACACCAGGGGAAAACAAGGGGGAAAAAGTAAAAGTGTCTTTTGTTCTTCCGATCAGATTCAGATTGAGTTGATTTTATGGAACGACCCATTATGAAAAGGCCTCAAAAGAGGCTTTTTTTGTTTTTCAGTCTACCAAAACCCCTTATTTATCTGCGAAAGGTAACATTAGACCAATCGAAGGCTTTGCAGAGATGATGTTTCCATTAATCGATTCAATTTTTATCATGAAATGACATGAAAGATATTTGTAAGAAAAAGAAGGCAATCCACATCATTCAATCACTAAAACCCTTTCTGAAAAATGAAAAGAAAGCATTACTCCGGCATACTGACTGGTTTACTGTCAGTATTACTATCTGTTTCACTCTTTGCCCAGCTCACGGATCCTGGGTCTAGCGGCTTTAAAAAATATAAGCCTCATTATCAATATGGTAAATACAAGCTGATGAATACTGCCATTAAATGTAAGGTAGGAAAGATCTCAGAAACATCCGGTCAGCAGCCTGCCAAGCCAACCAATCCTTATGTAATGAAGGCGGCGACACCCAATGAGGCCCTCATCGGGAACACCAAATATGACCTTCAGTCGAATGCCTCCATGCAAAACCGTATCTGGTTATGGGATGATGCCACCCTTTCGGCTACCTGGACGATGGGGTTTGATAATCCTGATTTTCCTGACCGGGGAACGGGGTACAACTATTATGATGGCTCTGCCTGGGGTGATGCACCGACCGCCAGGATAGAAAATACCCGGACCGGCTGGCCCATGATCGCCAAATTCGGCGCTTCGGGTGAACTGATTGTTACACATAACGGGACTTCAGGTCTTGAAATTACAACCCGGCCTCAAAAGGGAACAGGTTCCTGGACACAGGCCTTATTTACCGGCCCGACTGCCGCTCCCGAGTTGTCATGGCCCAGGGTAGTCACCAACGGCCCAAATAAAAACACCATTCACCTGTTTGCTGTTACCACACCTGTAGTAAACGGAGGCGTACTCTACAACGGCCAGGATGCTGCCCTGGTATATTCCCGTTCACAGGACGGCGGGCTGACCTGGGACATCAAAAACGTTTCCATGCCTGAAACCGGTATCGATTATTACCTTGGACTGGGAGGCGATACCTATTCTTTTGCCGAGCCTAAGGGCGATACCCTGGCATTGGTGGTCGGTGACAAATGGTTTGATACTTTCCTGCTGAAGTCTAATGATAACGGGACTACCTGGACGAAAACCATGATCTATCAGTATCCTATTCCCTTTTATGATGAGGGATCAACTATCATCAACGATACCATTTGGGTGAATGACGCTACCATGAGCGTTCAGCTGGATAAGAACGGGATGGCGAATGTGTTCTTCGGACTGATGCGGGTGAACAACCCGGATACGACAGACTCAGAATTCAACTATTGGCCTTTTACCGATGGTATCGCTTACTGGAAAGAAGGGATGCCCGCTTTTACCAACCTTAATACAGATACCCTGTATGAACAGGGGCACCTGGTAGGATGGGTACAGGATGTGAACGGCAATGATACCGTGTATGACGAAATGAAACCAATGCCTAAATATGCTTTTTCCCTTACCTCAATGCCGGCACTTACAATTGATAAACAGGGTGATTTCTATTTACTGATGTCATCTGAGATGGAAGACCATAACAACGACCTGCAAAATTTCAGACATATTCTGGCCAGGCGTATGGACCATGCCACAGGGGAGTGGGGTGACTTTTTTGATCTTGACGATAACCTGATCCACAACTTCCACGAGTGCATATTCCCTTCCATCTCCCCAACTTCCGACAACTTCATTCATTATGTCTACCAGGCCGATGATGAGCCGGGATTAGCCGTTCAGGGTGATGAAGATCCTTATAACGACAATTTCATTTATTATGGCAAGGTATACAAACCAGGTTTTGTCGGGATAAATGAACAACCTTCACTGGTGAATGCAATTTCTCAAAACTTTCCCAATCCCTGTATCGGTAAAACTCAGGTAAATGTTTCGCTTAACAAGGCTGCTGAACTGAGTATGGTTGTAACCGACATGCTTGGGAATACCGTTTTGCGCATCAACAAAGGCGCTGTTGCTCAGGGTATCCATACTTTTACACTCAATGTGGCCCACCTGACGGCCGGAATTTACTTCTATACCGTGATGGCCAACAACGAGAAAACC
>JAPLDE010000256.1:0-6875 GCA_026391855.1 Bacteroidota bacterium
ATAGGCATCATCCTCATACATAGCATTTAGGGTATTAGAACCAAGAATGGTTTTTTCCAGGAAGGAACCGGTATAGTAAATATTGTTAGTAATGGCATCAACCCCCATGGCATTTGAAAATTCACTTTTAGTGCCGGATGAATTGTTTTCAAGGGTAAAAGTCCCTGCGTCATCTAACCTCACAATAACATTGTCTATCATGGGAGGGCCTGCATTGGTAAATGAAAAGTCTTGACTTAGAATTGAAAAGAAAGAAGTCGAACTAGAAAAATTTCCAGAAACATAAATATTGTTATTCAGATATTCACTGCTGGTATATTCGTCATAATCGGTTCCTCCTTGGCTACCTGAGAAAGAATTCCATTTAATAAGGCCAGTTAAAGCATTATATTTTCCAACGAAAGCTTGCTTATCATTATATGCCTGAAAATAACCGGCTATAAAGACAAAATCATCGTTACCCTCATGGACTAAATGAATAGAGTTCAGTTCACCAGTGGTTAGCATATGGGTAGAAGGTGAGTTCAGGTTAATATTGTTGGTTTGAAAATACATAAAGCTTGTTCCATTAGTAAAATAGTTTCCTGTAATGGCCAGCTGATAGTTGGTTGAACAACCGGCGCAATAATCAATGTCACGTGAAAAATCATCAGTTAACCCGATTGCGTATGAGTATGCGCTAATAAAAACACCGTTGGCGTAACACCGGCCTACCCAGATATCAGAAGTTCCTGTAGCTGAGGAATTAAAAACAGGGTTAATCGTGGGAAAGATAAGGGTGTCACTGTGATAGCTGCCTGTTAAATATATATTGCTTGCGATATCTACACATACACCGGTTGCTTCATCTTCAAGGTTACCGCCAATTTGCCTGGCCCAGATAAAATTTCCGGATGCATCGTATTTAGCCACAAAGGCATCTTTATCGGTCGTTCCTGAAGAATTGAAGTTGATCCCTGTCGGAAAGTGTATATCACGGGCAAACCAGCCGCAAAGGATCAGATTTCCATAGGAATCCATGCAGATATCATTCACCCTGGCAGAAAAACTTTCAATTTTTATGGCCCAGACCGGATAACCGCAATGATCCAGTTCAGCCAGGAAAATGTCAGTACCGTCGGTACTCGTTAAGAGAATGGTATCAAAAAGAATGTCAAGCGAGAAAACACCGGCAACAAATACATTTCCATGGTTATCCAGCGTCATGGCTGTTCCTTCTTCCTTTCCCCTGCCTAAAGGATGATATGGCCATTGGTCTGTTCTGGCGGTGGTTAACGGTATCTCTTTGCTGATTACGCAACCCAGTAAATCGGTTACTATAACCTTATAATTGCCTGCTTTTACGTTATTTATCAGCGTATCCCCGGCCCAGGCTGTAATAGGTGTTCCATTTTCCAGCCATTCAATATTATAGGGAGATACACCACCGGAAATGTTTGTTAACGAGAGGGTGCCATCACCTGTTCCCAGGCAATCTTCATTCGAATAATTGGTTGATATATCTACTTCATTCAGAATCACATGAACGGTTATTGTATCGCTTTTATAGGTTGAGCAACTATCAAGTGCAACAAAACAGAAAGAATAATCAGTAAGGTTTGTAAGAGTGGTTGAATAGCTCGAATCAGTGGTTGAGGCCAACTGGTTCCATTGCCCTCCTGCTTCCAAACGATACCATTTAAATATGGTGTTGCTGCACCAGTTGATGTTTGTGTGGGCATTCAGGGTGAATGAACAGTCTTTTCCTGCTGTCGGATAGGGTTTTGATGTTATGGTGGCAATTATAGATGGAGGAGCAGATTCTTTGAGAGACATATTATCGATAAAAACCCTTTGTAAGGTGTTGAATTGAAGGACCCAGTTCATTGTTGGCTGCGGACCGATCAAACGGATTGTGCTGGTAAGTGTATCACAGTATTTTACAGGCCTGGCAATATGAATCCATTGTGTATCAGGATCATAGTTTGTCGGGGGAGTGATATCAATAATGATGGATTGAAGTACCACGGGGTTATTGTAGTCAACCGGTTCCCTGATAAATTCAAGGGTCATTTTACGGGGTGAAAAATTTGCCGGCAGACCAAGAAATGTTGAAGTTAGATTAATATCACATTCAAACATGTAATCATGGCATGATTTTACAGGGTTGATAAGTAATGAGTAATTACGATCGCCCCTGAGTATGTGATATCTTTCATTGATTGTTGGGGATGGTAATAAAGGAGCCGGGTTATAATTCGATCCGATTTGGCCAATGCTGTGTGTGTTTGAAACGTGTCCGAAAATAGGATAAGGGATTTGATTATCCGCATCATAAACGCTTGTTAAGGCTTTGTCAATAATTTCACCGGCAACTGAACCCAGGATATTACTCAGGTAGGAATACGGATGTCCCCCGCAGAAATGTGTTCCCAGATAGAATTCTCCATCAATACACTCGTTGTTTAAGCTGGTATAATATTTACCCGGGGAAACCAATCGTTGTCTGACCTCTGTTCCATCTTCAAAATTTCCGTTAATGATCATTTCATTGCCGGGATTGAGTGTGTAGGTATTACCGGGCAGGACTTCAATGGTAACAATAATCAGAGCGCCCGTTTCAATTCCGTCGGTTGCGCGAAACCCAAACTGGGCAAGACCGTGGTAACCCGGAACAGGGGTATAGGTGAATGTTGTTTGGGTGGCATCAATTATAAGCAAATTGTGATTATTTCCACCGGAACTGACACCTCGTATTCCGAAAACGGAGGCTGTATCCACTGTAATTGTGTCGTTTTCAGGATCATGAAGGCCAAGGACTGCATCTGTGATAGTAATGTTTAAAAATGAAGTAACCGGGAAAGAAGGAGTGTTATTATTTTGAAGTGTGTATTGTGGCGAAATTTCTTCCGGGAAAGAAATATTATTTGTCTGGAATGGCACAATTGTGATGGGCTGTGTGGTTGCTGTGGCAAAGGCAGTCGTAAAGGGTGGGTTATTTAATGTCAGGACTGGAAAGGGATTTATTAACGTATATCCAAGTACTTCAAGCTCTCTTAATTCAGCGTTACTCCAGAATTGTACCACTTCATTCAGGTGAAAATCAGGAGCCATTAAATAATGAGGCAAAAAACCAGGGGAATATTGGGCCATTTCGGGAAATGCATATTTATGATAGTCAAGGTGGCTTAAAAACAAGTAATTCGTTGTCGAATCTACATTTCCGCAATTTGAACTATTAAAATATTTTGATGCATATACAGGATGATTATATGGTTTACCAAGGGCATTTAACCAAATTTTATCAACTCTTAATGATGATGGGAGGCTGACTAATGGATTAATAATGGGATTTCCGCCTGGCGCGGTTACTAAATGCAACAGATTGGCAGGTTGAGGAACCTGAGACGCTGAGGAATTATAGAATAAACTGGTGTAGTCATATTTCGTAAAACAATTAAACGGGGTAGCTGGTAACAGGGATGAGGGGTCCTCATGGATATTGCTGATAAATCCCAGATCATGCGTCATCTGGTGAAGTAAAACGGTGAAAAGATCGAACCTTTCCGAATTCCCTGCAATTGGAATACCACTGTAGATTATCGAATCAGTATAGTCATCCCAAAAATTGCAGGGGACATGTGCCGGGCTTGACACACCACCGCCGGTATTTGGAAGATAATAATAATCAAAGTTTACACAAATGGTTGCGTCATAGTAATTTGCATCGGGATCAATCCCTGAAACAATATGGTCAAACATGTACCCATTATAAATACCCTGACCCCCGGGTTGGTTAAATGAGGCTGAATCAAAGATAGGAGATGCTTTGGCCATCCATCTCACAGGGTTGGGAGGCAGTAAATTTGCAGGATGGGTGGGACTATAGGACTTTCCAACATGAAGATCAAGGACAACCCCGTTGGGAATATCAATGGTATTGGTAATGAGATCAAGGGCAGCGCATAAAGTAGCCCTTCGAACCTTGCCTATCAGCGTGTTATAATGAAAACCATCATCCTGTGTTGAATCAATTCCAGTGTCTAAATCATCTTCAAAATAAACATTAAAGTGCTCATTACAATGAAAGATAAGTAGAGCAGGAAATGAATTCTGGGGAGTGATGTAATAAGGCGCCGAATTCAATATTTGATTCTTACAATAATACTGATATACAGTATTCACATCATTAATAAATTGGTAACCTGTCCCGCAATTTGGGATAATTAATGAATCATTAGCAGGATGTGTTTGGGCAAAACACCTGGCTACCAGCAGAAACATACAAATGATAAAAGTAAAGGCTTTTGTTTTCATAACTAATTGATTTTAAGGTTCAAATAGATGATCAGGAGGATAACTATACCGTGAATGAAGGAATTTTTGAAAAACCAACCGCTAAAGGAGTCGGAAGAGTAATTATCCTGTAGAAGAATATAAAGCAGTTGAATATTAATTGCAAAAGGATAAAAATATCTCATCTATTTTAGAAAATAAGTTATGAACAATGCAGGAACCTGCATATTAATTTAGTTTGGTCAGGTTTATCTATTAGTTCCACATCAAAGCAAAAGTCACAGTAAAATCAAAAAAAAATTTGTCAAATTTTTTCTACCTTATTAAGGTAAATCAATCAATGAGTTGGAAATCAATGAGATTGATGCCAGTTTATTAGTTTACCAGGGTGCCAGAGCACCAGTGTAGCAATATTGCTATATAACTAATTATTAATCAGCACACTGACATTAGCAAATAGCACATTTCCATACTAATAAACTGAAAACAAATTAACTAGGCTTCAGCAAGTAATTTCTCCACCAGCTTAGGAACTCCGATCCCGGCTTTTTCAGCGATCACGGTAAGATTCCGGATCCAGCTGATATTCGCTGCATTGGGGTCGATGAGGTATTTGGGGACCTGCTGGGGTACATAGTCGATAAGCCCGGCTGCCGGGTAAACAGCCATTGACGTGCCGACAACAATAAAGATATCGGCTTCCGAGGCGAGTCTGGCTGCATAGATAATGTTGGGTACAGCTTCTCCGAACCAAACGATATGAGGGCGCAACTGAGATCCTTTTTCACAGGTATCACCCATTTTCAGTTCCCATCCGTCAATCTCATAGATGAGGTCGGGATCGCTGGTGCTACGGGCTTTCTTTAATTCTCCATGAAGGTGGAGGACCCTGGTAGATCCTCCCCGTTCATGCAGATCATCAACATTTTGTGTGATTATTCTTACATTATATTTTTCTTCCAGACGGGCGAGGGCGATATGACCGGCGTTCGGTTCTGCTTCAAGCAGTTGTTTTCTTCGCTGGTTATAAAACTCCTGGACCAGGTAAGGGTCTCTTCCCCAGGCCTGCGGAGTGGCAACCTCCTCGATACGGTATTCTTCCCATAAGCCGCCGCTGTCGCGGAAGGTTTTTATCCCGCTTTCAGCGCTGATGCCGGCTCCTGTAAGAACAACCACTTTCTTCATTAATCTTCAAACATATTCATGTCATCCAGAACTTTCATCATAGAGAATACACCATCAGCCGATTCTTTCATCAGCTTCATTTCATCCTTGTTCAGCTTCAGTTCAATGATCTCTTCAATTCCGTTGGCTCCCAGTTTTACAGGGACACCCAGGTAAACATCCTTTAATCCGTATTCGCCGGTGAGCCAGGCGGCAACAGGGAAGATCCTCTGCTGGTCATCCACGATGGCTTCCACCATGGAGGCGGCAGCGGCACCCGGTGCATACCAGGCGGAGGTTCCCATCAGGGTGACAAGCTCTCCGCCACCTTTACGGGTCCTTTCAACAATTTTATCGATTTCTTCTTTATTCAGCAACTCGGTTACAGGAATTCCACCGACAGAGGTATACCTTGGCAAGGGGACCATGGTGTCACCATGACTTCCCAGCAACATGGCATGGATGTCTTTTGGGGAAACCTTAAGTGCATCGGCCAGGAAAGCACGGTAGCGACCGGTATCAAGAATACCTGCCATTCCGAATACCTTACGTGAATCCTTCCGGGCAGCCTTGTAAGCACAGTAAGTCATCACATCCAACGGGTTGGAAACAACAATAATAATGGCTTCGGGCGAATAGCGGATCACCTTCTCAGTAACCTCTTTTACGATCTTGGCATTAGTACTGATGAGGTCATCTCTCGACATACCCGGTTTACGCGGAAGACCTGACGTGATAACGACAATATTTGAACCCTTGGTCCTCAGATAGTCGTTGGTTACTCCTATTACCCTGCTGTTAAAATTGTTGATTGAAGAGGTCTGCCAGATGTCAAGCGCCTTTCCCTCTGCCACTCCTTCTTTGATATCAACCATTACCACTTCCCGGGCAAGGTCTTTATGGGCAATAACATTAGCAACCGTGGCACCCACATTACCGGCGCCGATTACAGTGATCTTTTTCATGATGATGATTTTTTATAATGGTTAACCTATCTAAAAAACTAGCTGCAAATATATGTATAAAACAATATATTTCTGGCTTTGTTTAAGGGATAGGTTAAACAAAAATCACCGGCAGGTTCCTGTCTTCATTGTCCTTTTTTCCACGCACTGGGCATCGAGAACGGCAATGGTGACCATATTCACGATCTCTGAAACATTACTGGCCAGTTGCAATACATGGACCGACTTGTCGAGTCCGTTCAGAACGGGTCCGATCACCTCAAATTTGGCCATTTCCTGCATCAGTTTATAGGCAATATTTCCGGCTGAGAGGAAGGGGAAGATGAGGGTGTTGGCCGGGCCGTCGCCAAGTTTGGAGAAGGGGAACTCTTCAGTAAGGATACGGCTGCTCAGGGCAACATTGGCCTGAAGGTCACCGTCCACGATCAGATCGGGGTATTCGCGGTGGAGGATGGCAACGGCCTCGCTCAC
>JAPLDE010000256.1:6905-44755 GCA_026391855.1 Bacteroidota bacterium
TCGCTCACCTTTCTGGGAACTTCTCCCCGGTTCGATCCGAAGTTGGAATATGACAGCAGTGCGATACGGGGCACCGTGTTGAACTGTTGAACGGCAAAGGCCGTCTGAAGGGTGATCTCGACCAGCTGTTCGACAGTTGGGTTTTTATTTACCGTACAATCGGAGAAAAAGAACGGCCCTTGTTTGGTATTGATGATGTACATGCCGGAGACCACGTTGGCTCCCGGCTTTTTACCTATGGTTTCGAGGGCAGGGCGGATGGAGTCCGGGTAATTACGGGTCAGCCCGGAGATCATGGCATGTGCATACCCTGTCTCAACAAGCATAGGTGCGTAATAATTCCTGTGGGTCATCAGATCTTTGGCGGAGGTCATGGTAACACCGCGGCGCTGGCGTTTTTTAAAAAGTACCTCGGCGAACTGGTGACGGGTTTGCTTTACTTCATCCGATTTAGGGTCAATGATTTCAACACCCTCAAGGGCCAGCTCATTTGAAGCAATCAGTTTTTCTATTTTCGTCTTGTTTCCCATCAGAATGGGAATAGCCAGTCCTTCATTCAGGCAGATCTCAGCTGCTTTCAGCATTTTGTAATTTTCCGAATCAGCAAAAACAACCCGTTTGGGATCGGCTTTGGCTCTGGACTTGATCTGCCTCATCAATGGGTTGGTGGTACCCAGTCGTTTTCCCAGTTCTTCCTTATAGGCTTCCCAGTCGGCGATGGGTTTCCTGGCAACACCGGAGTCCATGGCGGCTTTGGCAACGGCCGGGGCAACATGAGTGATCAGCCTGGGATCAAATGGCTTGGGAATGATATAATCTTTTCCAAAATGGAGATTGGTGGTATTATAGGCAATGTTTACCTCGTCAGGGACAGGCATCTTGGCCAGTTCAGCCAGGGCGATGGAAGCGGCCAGTTTCATTTCATCATTGATGGTGGTTGCTCTCACATCAAGGGCTCCGCGGAAGATAAAGGGAAAGCCGAGCACGTTATTGATCTGGTTGGGATAATCGGAACGACCGGTGGCCATGATGATGTCGCTCCTTGTATTAACGGCATCGTTGTATGCGATCTCCGGTTTTGGATTGGCCAGGGCAAAAATGATGGGGGTCGTATTCATGGTATGCAGCCATTCTTTTTTGAAAGCATCCGCTACCGACAATCCAAGGAACATATCAGCGCCTTTTACAGCTTCTTCCAGGGTTCCCCAGTCTTTTGCAACAGCAAAGGTAGCTTTCACCTTGTTCATGTCTGTCCTTCCCTTATGCAGGCATCCTTTGCTATCGAACATAATAATGTTCTCCGGATTCACCCCGAGTTTAATATAAAGCCGTGAACAGGAAATGGCTGAAGCCCCTGCTCCGTTTACAACAATACGGACTTTGCTTATATCTTTCCCGGTGATCTCCAGGGCATTCAGCAAACCGGCAGAGGTGATGATAGCGGTACCGTGCTGATCATCATGCATAACCGGGATATTCAGTGCTGCTTTTACCCTGTCTTCTACCTCAAAACATTCAGGCGCTTTAATATCTTCCAGGTTGATCCCGCCAAAAGTGGGAGCAATCTGGATAATGGTTTCTACCAGTTTGTCCACATCTTTGGTAGTAACCTCAATATCAAAGACATCAATATCAGCAAATATCTTAAAAAGCAATCCTTTGCCTTCCATAACCGGTTTTCCGGCTTCTGTTCCGATATCACCCAAACCCAGGACGGCTGTTCCGTTAGAAATAACCGCCACAAGGTTGCCTTTGGCGGTATACTTGTATACATCGTCGGGGTTTGCCTGGATTCTCAGGCAGGGATCTGCTACTCCCGGTGTATAAGCCAGGGAAAGATCTCTTTGAGTTGAATAAGGTTTGGTGGGGATAACCTCAATTTTACCGGGTCTGCCTTCGGCATGGTACGATAGTGCGTCTTTTCTGAATAAATTGTCCATTGTAGTGAAGATTATTGAAAGAAAATTTCTGATTGCATGGTTATACAAACATACAAGAAAAAACCTTACTGTTAACACATTAACAATAAAATAGAAACAAAATAATTTTAAAACTCCATGATTGAGGAAAGCATACAATCATGGGGTGTCTGGAGGAAAGTAAAAATTTATTTTGAAGAGATAACCTGCCGGGTTCTCTTTTCAAACTCTGCCTTGCCGGAATCAAGGAATTTGACGAAGGCATCAATGTCGAGGTTATAAGCCCTGGGGGGGACCAGCAGGTTTCCGTCAGTGTCGAGCAGCACGTAATAAGGTTGTGCATTTACGTTAAACCTGGAGATCTGGAGATCGGCATATTTTTTCCCGATGGTATTTTTTACCTTACCGTCATACTTTGAGGTAATCCATTCATTTTCAGGCAGAGAGGTCTTGTCATCCACATAAAGGGCGATGACCACAAAATTATCCCTCATTCGTTGCAAAACCGGTGGTGCCGACCATACATTGGCCTCCATTTCGCGGCAGTTTACACATCCGTGGCCTGTAAAGTCAATGAAGACAGGCTTATTCATTTTTTTAGCACAGGCCAGGCCCTGGTCATAGTCGAAATAACCCTGCAGACCATGTGGAAGGTGCAGGAAGTCTCCGTGCCTGGGTTTTTCGCACAATGAATTAGGCTGGTTTGAGGCGTTTCCTCCTCCCTGTAGCCCGGGACCGGCGTTATCCCTGACAATGGCATTGATATCGAAATCAAGTGAAGTCTGGGGCGGGAGATAGCCTGACAAAGCTTTCAGCGGGGCCCCGAACATACCTGGTATCATGTACACTACGAAGGTAAAGGTGACGATGGCCAGCATCAGCCGGGGCACCCCGATATGGGGAACATCGCTGTCATGGGAAAACTTCAGCTTCCCGAGCAGATAAAAACCCATCAGGGTGAAAATCACGATCCAGAAGGCCAGGTAAACTTCCCGGTCAAGTATGCCCCAATGGTAGGTTTGGTCGGCAATGCTAAGGAATTTTAAACCCAGTGCCAGTTCGATGAAACCAAGGACGACTTTTACGGAGTTCAGCCATCCGCCTGATTTAGGCAGTCCTTTCAGCCAATGGGGAAAGAAGGCAAAGATTGAAAAAGGCAGGGCAAAGGCCAGGGAAAAACCAAACATTCCAATGATGGGTTCAAGCACTTTTCCACCGGCAGAAGCCACCAGTATGGCGCCAACGATAGGGCCGGTACAGGAAAACGACACCAGTACCAGGGTAAAGGCCATAAAGAAAGCCCCCATCAAACCGCCTTTGTCAACCTGCTGATCTGATTTGTTGATCATCCAGCTGGGAAGGGTGATCTCGAACATTCCGAAAAAGGAAGCGGCAAAAATGAGGAAGATCAGGAAAAATAACACATTGGGGATCCAGTGGGTACTCAGGAAGTTGGCAAAATTGGCGCCCAGGGTCACTGCAACAAGGGTACCGATAATGGTGTAAATGAGGATGATGGATATGCCAAAAACGGTGGCTTCCAGCTTTGCTTTGGCTTTCTTTTTGTCTTTCATGAAATAGGAAACCGTCATCGGTATCATCGGGAAGACGCAGGGAGTGAGGATGGCAGCCAGACCGGCCAGGAAAGAGAAAAAGAACAGGGTCCATAGTGATTTGCTGATCTTTTCGTAAGGAGAAGCCTTGGATGCGCTGACCTGGGCCGAATCGGCCTTACTTTGAGCGGTAACGGCAGTTTTACCCGGTTTGGCCGTATCTTTTCCGGTGACTGCATTGGCAGGAGTATTGGTAACAGGCTGTTTTTCAGCCTCTTTAACGTTGGTTGTGGCTGCTGTTGCGGTATATCCTTTAAAGGTGAACTCAAAATCTTCCTCCTTGGGAACAAGGCATTTGGTGTCGTCGCAAGCCATAAACTCAAGGAAGCCTTTGATCATAGGTGATTTATCGGAAACAATCCTGACTTTTTGTTTGAAGACTGCTTTTCCATCGAAATATTTAATGTCGGCATTAAAGACTTTGTCGAAATGGGCTTTAACATTGGGTTCCTCGGTTTTTCCAATGAGTTCAACCCCTTTTTTTGTTTCAAAATGAAAGGAAGTGGGAACAGGTCCATCTTCAGTTACTTTCTGGGAGTAAAGGTGCCAGTTCTTGTCAATCTTTGCCGTGAAAGTCAGTTCGGCTTCCGAACCGGAGACTTTTACAGCGGTGAAGGTCCATTTAACAGGGTCAAGGATCTGGGCGAAAGAGAAGGTTGATACCAGGCAGAACAATAAAAGCAGGGTAACTTTTCCGATCGATCGCAGAGTCTTTAAATACTTCATAATGAATTTATTATAAAGAGAGCATGCTGAGTTTGAGAGTATGTATAATGAGGATTGATCAGGCACTCAGGGCCTCCATGGAAGGGTCGACTTTTTTAACCAATCCCTGGAGAACGGTACCGGGGCCAACTTCAATAAACCTGGTAGCTCCGTCTTTGATCATATTTTTAACGATCTGTGTCCATAAAACGGGAGCTGTGAGCTGTTTGATCAGGTTTTCCCGGATCAGGTCAGCATCGGAAGTAGGCAGGGCAGTAGCATTTTGGTATACCGGGCAGATGGGTGAATGGAAAACCGTTGCCCGGATGGCGTCGGCCAGTTCGGCCCGGGCCGGTTCCATCAGCGGAGAATGAAAAGCGCCTCCCACCTTAAGCGGCAGCGCCCTTTTGGCTCCTGCTTCCTTCAACAGTCGGCATGCTTTTTCAATACCAGCCATTGATCCTGAGATCACCAGTTGTCCGGGGCTGTTGTAATTAGCCGGAACAACGATCTCATCTGTAATCGAAGCCAGTACCTCTTCCACCTTCTCATCCTCAAGCCCAAGAATCGCTGCCATAGTGGAAGGTTCTGATTCACAAGCTTTCTGCATGGCCATGGCACGGGCAAAGACCAGTTTCAGTCCGTCTTCGAAAGAGAGGGCCCCATTGGCCACCAGGGATGAAAATTCACCCAGGGAATGACCGGCAACCATATCGGGACTGAAATCTGCCAGCGTACGGGCAAGAATGACAGAATGAAGGAAAATAGCGGGTTGTGTCACCCTTGTTTGTCTCAGGTCCTCATCAGTACCTGAAAACATCAGGTCGGTAATGCGGAAGCCAAGGATATCATTGGCCTTTTCAAACAATTCTTTTGCCAGTGGATTGGTATCATACAATTCTTTGCCCATTCCCACAAACTGGGCTCCCTGTCCGGGAAAAACATATGCTGTCATAACTTCAAATGTGAAAGTTGATTATCCGTTTTGCACCGGAGGGTGAGTTGATTGCCCTGATTACCTGCGGTTTCCGAAAAACCTGAGCAGGAAAAGGAAAAGATTGATAAAATCAAGGTAAAGGGTCAAGGCTCCCATGATCGTTAGTTTGCGGGTGGCATCTGTGCCGTAATCCACGCCGCTTCCTATCCTTTTCAGCTTCTGGACATCGTAACCGGTAAGGCCCGTAAAGACGATTACCCCGATGAAACTGATGATATACTGCATGGAATCACTTTTCATGAACATGTTTACCACGGTGGCAATGATCAGGCCGACGAGACCCATCATCATCAGCGATCCGAAGCGGGTCAGGTCAATCTGGGTGGTATAGCCTGCAATGGCCATGGTCCCGAACATTCCGGCTGTGATGGCAAAGGTCAGGAAGATGGAACTCATCGTATAGGCGATGAAGATAAAGCTCAGACTCATACCCAACAATACTGAGAAAGCGATAAAAAGCAGGGTCATTACCGGAGCCGATAATTTCCGGAAACCGGCGGACATTAGCAGGACGAATCCAAGGGGAGCCAGCAGTACTACCCAACCCAGGAAAGTCATTCCCGTCGGGGTCCTGAGCATTCCCAACAGGGAAGGGGAGGAGGCGAACAGAAATGAAGTGACGGCAGTAACCGTCAGGGCAAAGAACATCCACGAAAAAACATGGGCAATAAAGGTCTTTGCCATCGTAATACTCCCTCTCTGAGAGGAAGAAATTACTTCATAAGAAGAATCTTCTACATTCATTTTGATTATTCCTTAAAAAATGTCTGCAAATGTAGCAAACTTAATGATTCAAAGATTATTGTTCCGGATCAGTGCAGCCGTGAACTGATCAGGTGCATGAATTCGGACCTGGTTTTTTCGATCAGGAAAGCACCGGTAAAATCGGAGGTAGTGGTAACCGAATTTTGTTTCTGTATACCCCTCATCGACATGCACATATGGACTGCTTCGATAACCACGGCAACTCCCAGGGGTTTCAGCGTATTATGTATGCATTCCTTGATCTGGGTGGTGAGTCTTTCCTGTACCTGCAACCTTCTGGCAAAAGCATCCACCACCCTGGGGATCTTGCTGAGTCCAACGATATAACCGTTGGGAATATAGGCTACATGGGCTTTACCGAAGAAGGGAAGCATATGGTGCTCGCACATACTATACAGCTCAATGTCTTTTACGATCACCATTTCCTGGTATTTTTCCTTAAACATAGCCGAACGAAGGATTTTTTCCGGGTCAATGTGGTATCCATGGGTCAAAAACTCAAGGGCTTTGGCCACCCTGACCGGGGTATCCTGCAACCCTTCCCTTTTTGGATCTTCACCTATGAGCCTCAGTACTTCAGAATAATGGAACTTTAGTTTGTCAAGTGTGTCGGCATTGTAGAGCTCAAGCTTTTCATAACCGTCCATCATATTTTCTTCGAGCATTTCCTGCAATATCGATCTGTCCATATTATTGGTTATTAGTCTTGTTTCCAAGGTATTCGGCAGCATTATTTTCGGTTTCTTCCACTCTGACAGCGTACAAACTGGTTCCCAGCCCGGCAACGGGTCCTGCCAGTTCTTCCCAAATCCCTATGGCAAGGTTTTCGGTTGAGGCCAGCTTTCCCCTCATGAAGCCCACTTCAATATTTATATTTTTATGATCTAACTGATTGATTACCAAGTCGCGGATAAGTTGGCTTAACTGTTTCAGGTTAGCAACAAAGCCGGTTTCCGGGTCAACTTCGCCCTCAACAGTAATATATAAGGTGTAATTATGCCCGTGCCAGTTTGGGTTTGAACATTTCCCGAAGACTTCCAGGTTTTTTTCATCGCTGTATTCAGGGCGAAAAAGACGGTGAGCGGCATTAAAGTGTTCACGGCGGGTAAGGCGGACCATAAGGCCGGTGTTTGTTAAAACCATCAGGTATAAATGGTGTTACAAAAGTAGCAAAAAGATCGTTTGGTTACTATTTTCAGCGGTGACGGGAAAGGGCGGGGTTTAGCCAGGGCAAAAAAAACCCGGCAGAGTATGCCGGGTCAGAGCAAAAACCTAAGCGTCAATTCATTCTGTTCTGATATCCTTTCAGATTTTCCATCAGCTTTTTACGACCGAAGAAAATGCGGCTTTTCACCGTACCGATTGATATGTGAAGGGTTTCAGCGATTTCTTTGTACTTATAACCCTGGGTATGCATCACAAAGGGTATCCGCTGGTCATCATCCAGCAGGTCAACCCTTTTCATGATATCTTTATAGGAGATTTGAGATTCCGGGGAAGGAATACCGGATTCTTTCGGGATGTTTAGAAAATAAAGGTCTTCTGTTGTGTCAATGATGGCGTTCGTCCTTATATTCCTGCGGTAGTTGTTGATGAAGGTATTTTTCATGATGGTGAATGCCCATGCCTTCAGGTTGGTGTTATCTTCAAATTTATCGCGGTTGGTAAGGGCTTTGATGTAGGTGTCCTGGACCAGGTCCTTGGCTTCTTCCGAATTCGAAGTCAGGGTCATGGCAAAATAATGGAGATTATCTTGCAGGCTGGTTAACTTATGATTGAATTCAATGGCGGTCATGGCGGTTATATTTTAGGGTTCGATTTTGTTCAACAAATATACAGCGAGAAATCAAAATATTGAACAGATTATTTGAAATAATTTTAAATAAAAATTAAATAAAATGTAAACGCATTGATATACAGTGTTATACAAATGTTAAATATTATTTCAGCTGTTAATCGATTAACAGCAATAGTTAAACAAAAATATTGAATAAGTAATGTAATACCTAATTACTTTCTTTGATTGGCAAGGGATTCAGAAGATGATATTTTGCCGGATATTGACAGGTAAGGAATCCGGCCGGGAAGGTTGGTGAAGACCCTGAAAGAAGGCAGAAGGCAGAAGGCAGAAGGCAAAAGCAAAGGCAGAAGGCAAAAGTAAAGGTAGAAGGCAGAAGGCAAAAAAATCATATGCTCATGTGTTCATTTGCTCATGAAAAATATGCTGACATCTGACATTGCGCACATCTGACATCTGACATCTGACATCGTGAAAAAGGCAGAAGGCCAATGTGCCGATTGATCAATGTGCTAAAATGCCGGTTAACCAAAAGAGCAGGGAAATGATCAGAGGATTGTCAGGGAATTGAGTTCCAGCTTGAAATCCGGCAGGGAGGTGATCAGTTTGATATTGATAGGCAGGGAATCAACCTTGTCTTTCAATTGCAGCCCTGAAATATAGGTGGTTTTGTCGGGCAATAGTGTCGACAGCTGATTCAAATATTCTTTTGTTTCCTGCTCCTGCAGGCTGCAGGTTATTGAAGTCACCAGGAAATCAGGGCTATAGCTGTTGCATGAATCCAATAAACTGCTGAATGGGAGCGACTGACCGAAATAAATGACCTTATGACCTGCTTTTTTTATGAAATAGTAATAGATCAGCAGCCCTAATTCATGCCATTCCCCGTCGCGGAGAAAAAGGAAAAAGGTCTTGGCCCGGGGGGAAAGGTTGTTAAAAAGACCGTCGATGGCCACCACTATTTTCTGCCGGATCAGGTTTGAAATAAAATGTTCATGCGAAGGATTGATGGCTCCGGTCTGCCACAGTAAGCTGATCCGCTGGAAGAGCGGATAAATGACCTTGACCAGGGTGTCTTCAAATCCGTAATGGATGATGGCTTTGTTAATGACCTTCTCAAATTTGTTCTCATCATACTCTATCATAGCCGAAAGTAATCCGTCTGTCTGAAGATCGGAGATCACATCATTATGGGTTAATGAGATCACCTGCTCATTCAGGGCTTCATCGGTAAGTTTCGACAAATAGGAGATCTTGTACCCCTGCCTGTTGAGCAAAGCCACATTGAGGATCTTTTTCAAATCGGTATCAGTGTAGTACCTGATATTAGTGTTAGTCCTCAATGGTGTCAGGATCTCATACCTCTTCTCCCATATCCTGAGGGTATGAGCCTTTATGCCGGAGAGCTTCTCTAAATCTTTAATGGAGTACTTTGCTTCTTTCATTTACCCGCTGATATCGAGTAAGAAACAATGGTAACGATCAAAAAGTTTGTTAAGAAAATTAATAAATAATAAATCTGGATAAAGAATAATTCAGAAGTGATTGATTATAGGCCATTTGGATGGATGGGCAATAATCATTAAGGTCTGCTGGTATCACTTGTTTACAGCCATATGCCTGGCTTTTTGGAAGACATTCTGAAGGCCGCCCGGTTTTTTGCCTCCTGCCGTGGCAAAGAAAGGCTGTCCCCCGCCTCCGCCTTCTATTTCCCTGGCCAACTCTCTTATGATGACGGAAGCATCCATTCCTTTTTCTGACACCAGGTTGTCGGAGAGCATGACCGCCAGCCCCGGTTTGTTATTTTTCTCATATCCAATGACAAGAAAGAGGTTTTCCACTGAATTTCTCAGTTCAAATGCCAGGTCTTTCACTCCCTGGGCATCCAGGTCAACCTGGGTGGCCAGGAAATTGAACGAACCGGTATTCTCCACTTTTGTAACCAATTCATGATGAAGATTTTTGGCCTTCTCTTTCTGGAATTCCTGTATCTGTTTCCTCAGGGCTGTATTCTCCTCCAGCAGGGTATTCACGCTCTTTACCAGGTCTTTCGGGGCTTTCAGCATTAGCTTCAACTCATCTATCACCCTGATCTGGTCATCGATATACCTTTCAGCTTCCGTGCCGGTAACAGCCTCGATCCTCCGGATCCCTGCGGCCGTCGCCCCTTCTGAAATGATCTTGCAAAACCCTATCTCTCCGGTAGCTTCAACATGTGTGCCTCCGCATAGCTCAAGGGAATGGCCGAACTGGATCAGCCTGACTTTTTCACTGTATTTTTCATCAAACAGCGCCATGGCACCCAGTTCCTTTGCCTCTTCCATTGGGATAGCCCTTCTCTCCTGACGAGGAAGATTTTCCCTGATCCATTCATTCACCTTTTTTTCGACCTGTTGCATCTCTTCTTCTGTAACTTTCTGATAATGAGAGAAATCAAAACGAAGATGATGCGGATCTACCAGGGAGCCCTTTTGTTCCACATGATTTCCCAACACCTCCCTTAGGGCTTTATGGATCAGGTGAGTGGCTGTATGATTCCGCATGGTTTCTGCCCTGGCAACTTTGTCAACACTGGCATTATAAGGTTGATCCGGGTATTTTGGTAAACGGTCTGTAATGTGAAGGATCAGGTTGTTTTCTTTTTTCGTATCCAACACATTAACAGTATCATCCTCATATTCAAGCTTTCCCGTATCGCCAACCTGGCCACCCGATTCTGCATAGAAAGGAGTCGAGTCCAGTATCAGCTGATAATATTCTTTCCCTTTTTCCTTTACTTTCCTGTACCTGGTTATTCTCGCTTCCTGCTCACTGGTGTCCCATCCGACAAATTCCGTTTCGGCAGCGGGGACAAGGGTTACCCAGTCTTCTGAATCCTTTTCGGCATCTTTTCTCGACCGGGCTTTCTGCTCATCCAGTCTCCTTTTGAAATCTTCCATATCAACCTCCATCCCTTTCTCCCTGGCCATCAGTTGGGTAAGGTCTACCGGAAAGCCGTAAGTGTCGAACAATTCAAAAGTGAACTGGCCATTCACGGTTTTTTCCCCGGGATGAGACGACAGGTAGTTCTCAAATTTTTGAAGCCCAACCACCAGGGTATGAAGGAAAAGGGTTTCTTCGTTATGGATCACCTTCATTATCAGGTCTTTTTGTGAATGAAGTTCGGGGAAAACTTTTCCCATTGTTTTAATCAGCACCGGGACTAACTGATACAGGAAGGGTTCACGAAAATCCAGGAAGGAGTAGCCAAACCTGACGGCTCTGCGGAGGATACGGCGGATCACATAACCGGCTTTCACGTTGGTTGGTACCTGTCCATCGGCAATAGCAAAGGAAATGGCCCGGATATGATCGGCTATCACCCTCATGGAAACATCGGCTTTTTCATCCTTACCGTAAGGAATACCGCAAAGGGTTGCGATC
The DNA here is from genome assembly GCA_026391855.1 of Bacteroidota bacterium. Taxonomy (GTDB): domain Bacteria; phylum Bacteroidota; class Bacteroidia; order Bacteroidales; family CAIXZF01; genus JAKLIX01. The sequence continues at coordinate 18,126 of JAPLDE010000256.1, forward strand.
TGGAGGATGATGGGCTGAAAGACATCAGTGTTATAATTTGAATTTTCTTTTTGAAGAAGTCGGCAAAGGCGTTCAAAACCCATTCCGGTGTCTACATGCCTGGATGGAAGGGGGGTAAGTCTTCCGTCGGCCATCCTGTTGAATTCGATAAATACCAGGTTCCAGATCTCGATCACTTCGGGATGGCCTTTGTTTACCAGGTTACGTCCCGGGATTTTTTTCCTTTCCTCCGGGCTCCTGATATCGGCATGTATCTCTGAGCAGGGTCCGCAAGGCCCCGTATCACCCATCTCCCAGAAATTGTCTTTCTTGTTTCCAACCAATATCCGCTCACCGGGAACAAGCTTCTTCCAGTAAGCCATGGCATCTGTGTCACAAGCCAGCCCATCCGGTTCATCTCCTTCAAAAACAGTTACATATAAAATCTCTTTATCGATTTTATAGACATCTGTAAGCAGTTCCCAGGCCCATTCGATAGCCTCTTTTTTGAAATAATCGCCAAACGACCAGTTGCCCAGCATCTCAAACATGGTGTGGTGATAGGTATCAAACCCGACTTCTTCAAGATCATTATGCTTACCGGAAACCCGGAGACATTTCTGGGTGTCGGCTATCCTTGTGTAGGTTGGAGGGGTATTTCCGAGGAAAATATCCTTGAACTGGTTCATCCCGGCATTGGTAAACATCAGGGTAGGATCATTTTTCACCACCATGGGAGCGGAAGGAACAAGCTGGTGTTGTTTTGAATGGAAAAAATCAAGAAATATCTGGCGTATCTCGCTGGAAGTCATAACACTGAAGGTTTGATGATAAAACTAAAATGAGTAATCTTCGGTTAAAAGCTTGCAAAGGTACTTTAATTTATTAAATTTGCAGATAAGGGGTATGCTCAAAATTATTAGCGCATTTTACTTATTTTCAGTGATTTGACCTGAATACATGGCTAAAGTAAAATATCATTTTAATTCAAAATCTCTCACCTTTGAAAAAGTCAGTCTGAAATGGCGCGACTATTTCATGAAATTGATGTCGTACCTGGCAACAGGGGCTGTATTTTCAGCCGTAGTTATTTTGATCGCCTATAACTTTTTTAATTCTCCTAAAGAAAAAGCCCAGCAACGCGAAATCGAGCAGTACAAACTGCAGTATAAAATTCTCAACGACCGGCTTGATAAGATCAATGGGGTTCTTACCGAGTTACAGGAAAAGGACGACAATATTTACCGGGTTATTTTCGAGGCAGAACCCATTTCCAGTTCCATCCGTAAGGCAGCCCAGGGAGGATCAAATAAGTACGCTAAACTGGAAGGCCTGAAGAATTCTGAGATTCTTGTTGAGACGACGAAAAAGCTTGACCTGATCGCCCGTCAGATGTACGTTCAGTCGAAATCTTTCGATGAGGTTTTCTATATGGCCAGGAACAAGGAACAGATGATGGCCTGCTTACCGGCCATTGTGCCGATCAGGGGAGGGACAGCCCGCATCGTTTCGGGTTATGGTTTCAGGATCCATCCGATCTACAAGACCCTGCGCATGCATTACGGGATTGATTTTACCGCCCCCAAAGGAACTCCGGTATTTGCTACAGCCGATGGCACGGTCGTTACCCCGGAAGCCGGCATGAGCGGCTATGGCATCGTTGTTGAACTCAATCATGGATTTGGATATCAAACCACTTACAGCCACCTGAGCCGGGTCGCCGTAAGGCCCGGACAGAAAGTGAAAAGGGGTGAAGTGATCGGTTATGTGGGAAGTACCGGCCTGGCTGTTGCACCTCATCTTCATTACGAAGTGATGAAGAACGGTAAAAAGATCAATCCTGTTAATTTCTTTTTCAATGACCTAAGCCCGGAAGAGTACAAGAAGGTGCTTGAAATTGCTTCCAGGGTAACCCAGTCGTTGTCATAATAAGGCTTTTCTTATGGCCAGTCATGAATTCGTTGCAACCAAACTCTATTATTCAATAGGGGAGGTAGCTGAGATCTTTGAGGTGAATTCTTCCCTGATCCGCTTCTGGGAAAAGGAATTCCCTATACTCAAACCGGCCAAGAACAAGAAAGGAAACCGCTTGTTTACCAAAGAGGATATTGAAAACCTCCGGCTGATCTTTCACCTGGTAAAGGAAAAGGGTTTCACCCTGCAGGGAGCCAGGGATTGGATGAAAAATAACCGCAAACAACCAGCCACCGAAGAAAAACCAATGCTGGAAACATTGCAGAAGATCCACGCAATGCTCGAGGAACTGAGAGATTCATTGTAAACTGCCTTTTTGTTGAAGGGACATGCCATGGATTTAAAAGTAGGGACATGCCATGGCATGTCCCTACCGGGTTTCAATTAATAGTACTTGTTTTCAGTCAAATATCCCTGCACATATTCCTCAATGCCTTCTTCCAGGCTGTAAAAGGGCAGGGTATAGCCCAGCGACCTCAATTTTCCCATGTCAGCCTCTGTAAAATACTGGTATTTCTCACGGATATCTTCCGGTGTATCAATAAATTCAATGTTCTCCTGCTTTTCCATAGCCCTGAAAGTTGCCCTGGCCAGGTCGAGAAAACTCCTGGCCCGTCCGGTGCCCAGGTTATAAATACCACTTTTATTATGGTAAGTCATCAGGAAATAGATGACATCCACCACATCTTTCACATAAATAAAATCTCTAAGCTGCATACCATCCTCAAAATCAGGACGATGTGATCTGAACAACCGTATTTTGCCGCTTTGGCTTACCTGGTTGAAGGCATGAAAAATGACGGAAGCCATCCGGCCTTTATGGTATTCGTTCGGACCATAGACATTGAAAAACTTTAACCCTGCCCAGTAAGGAGGCGTATTTTCCTGTTTCAGCACCCATTTATCAAATTCATTTTTCGACTCCCCGTAAGGATTCAGGGGCTTCAGTCTTTCCACCAGCCCGTGGTCATCGGAATATCCAAATTCTCCCAATCCGTAAGTGGCGGCAGAAGAGGCATAGATCAGCTGAATGCGGTAACGGCTGCAAAGGGCCCATACTTCTTTCGAATAGTTCACATTCAACCTGTCAAAAACGGCTTTGTCAAATTCTGTCGTATCCGTCCGCGCACCGATATGGAAAACAAATTCAATTTCTTCATAGTGTTCTTCAAACCAGCTGAAAAACCATTCGCGATGAACCCTTTCCTTAAATATCTTATGCTCAAGATTGGGTTTTTTAGTGGCGTGGGAAAAGTCATCCACCACCACAATATCTTTTAATCCTTTGTTATTCAGCTTGTTTACCAAACAACTTCCGATAAATCCGGCAGCTCCGGTTACTACTAACATAATTATATTGTCTTTATGTTTATGGTATATCTATGACTTAATTTCACCTTGATTTTGTAAAAAAAGTCTTGAAAAATTTCCATTTTGGCATTAAAAAACATCTATAGGATAAAGAGCAAAAGTATTAAATAATCGGATGGAGGGGATTGAGAGATGGGAAGGAAAGCGGAGAGGAAGGGGATGTGCTGGATACAAGGCATCTGGTGGGTATGTATGGGATTGTCCGGATGGGGGCAGTCCCGTGAACCGGGTTTGCTGGAGAGTGGTTTCGACCACCGGATATGGAACAATCCGGCCGTTCTGGCCAATGGGAAGTGTTTCAGCGCCGGGGTCTTCAGCCTGGACCAATTCCTTATGAAGGAGTTGGGTTACAGGGGAGTGGGCTTTTGTTTTCCTGTTGCCCAGGGATGCCTGGGTGTGGTTTATAACGAAGATGGTTACCGGCTTTACCACCGGCAGTCGGCAGGACTTTCTTATTCTGCATCATACGGCCGTATGCTGAAAGCCGGGGTCCGTCTCAATTACCAAAATATAGGAATAGGGGAGGGCTATGGCAGCCTGAACGGGTTAGGTGCCGATGCCGGTTTCCTGCTGAAGGCGGGAAAAGCCCTTACCCTGGGCAGTCACTTGTTCTTTTGTCATTCCGGCCAGCCTTACCTGGAAGAAAGTTTCCCTCCGGCATTGAGCCTGTCGCTGAAATGGGAAGCTTCTCCCGGTGTGCAGGTAACCGGGGAAACAGTGAAGGCAGTTTCATCGCCTGCTCTTGGCAGGATATGGCTTTCATGTGATAAAGCCGGACAGTTTACCCTGAAAGGAGGGTTTCAGCTGGTCTCCTGGGCATTTTTCACAGGATTTATGTGGAATAATGGCCATCTGCGGGTTGAAACCGGTTCTGCCTTTCAGCCACTGCTGGGCTTCTCTCCATATATGACCCTATTATACCATGGATTATCTTATGAAAAGAGATAAACGCCTCCTTTGTCTGATCATATGGATTGGCCTGTTTCTCATTACACCTGACATCCGGGCACAGGAAATTGATCAGGTGCTGCAATCCATCATTAATAACGACCAGTTCAGGGAAGAGGAAGTGAAGGATGAAACCGTGGATGTTACGGTCTTTCATGAAAGGGAGGAGGAGTTGAAAAATAATCCTGTTGACCTTTCGGTGCTGGATCCGGTGGAAATTTTACGGCTTGAGATGCTGGAAAGAAAAAAGATGGATGCACTGTACGAATACCTGCTGTTGTATGGCCCGATGATGTCGGTTTATGAATTACAGGCCGTAGAAGGAATAGACGGGGAAACAGTATCTTCACTGATTCAGTATGTTACGGTGAGTCACAAGGATAGAAACCGACCTTTGTCGTTGAAGGAACTTTTCAGAAAGCCACATGTTGAATTAATGACATCGGTCCGGAGGGTATTACAGCAAAAGTCGGGTTACGACCCCGATACAGGAATGTCTGTTTCTTCCTGTTACATGGGTGACCCATGGCAGGAGAAGATGACGCTCAGGGTAAATTTCAGTAATCACTTGCTGTTGGGTGTTGCCCTGAAGAAAGATCCCGGGGAGATCGCACCCGACAGGATTCACCCGTTTCGGTTTGATGACCGGTCGGCTTTCCTGGCAGTGAAAGACATGGGTTGGTTGAAGCGGTTGGTGATTGGTAACTTTGGGGCTTCTTTCGGGCAGGGACTGACCCTGGGCGGCGGTAATGGCAGCTTTTCCGGGCCACAGGGTGATTTCGGGTTCCGTCCCGGAGGAATTACGCCTACCTTATCTACCAGGAAGGAAAGCACGTATCGCGGAATAGGTGTGATCTGCGATATCGGAAATACCGTCGTAAGCGGATTCCTTTCCATGCAGAACAGGGACGCCGGCATCGATTCCCCGGAGGCCTCAACCGGGGACGCTGTAATAAGCTCCCTGACTGAAGGCGGATACCACAGGACCCTGACGGAAACCGAAAAAAAGGATGCGGTGAAGGAATATCATGCCGGGCTGAATTTCAGGGGTGGGGGAGAACACTGGAAAAGCGGCTTTACCCTGTTTCATCATACATTGGAGGCCCGTTTGTTACCCGGCCCTCAACCATATAATAAATTCCGCGATACCAGTTCACGGCAAACCTGGGCAGGATGGGATTTCCAGGTCTTTCTTCCCCGTTTTACCTGGTCGGGAGAAATATCCTCCAAAGCGAACGGAGGCAACGCTATGGTATCTAACCTGAGCTTGAGACCCTCGTCCAATGTCGCCTTTTCCTTCTCACTGAGGATGTTACAGGGAAAATGGTCGAACAGCCAATCGGCTTCTTATCTCGTAACTTCTTCCATAATGAATGAAGTTACCCTGGCAGGCATGATGCAACTGCTTTTACATAAGAACTGGGACATGACTTTTTCCACTGAAGCCAGCCAATACCCATGGTTAAGGTACCAGGTCAGTGCTCCTTCATCAAAGATAAAGCACCACCTGAAGGTTTGCTTTCGCCCGTCAAAAACAACCTCCATGGAAGGTTTTATGAAATGGTCGGAAGATCAGAAAGACAGGACTGACAAAACAAAAACCGGTTCCGTCTGTTTCATAGAACAGATAACGACAGGAATACAGGTAAACAGTGCGGTGGAAAGGCTTACGCTTAAAGGAAATCTCAGGTGGTTGATGAACAGGGAAGCAGGGGTGATAACGGGCAGTGGCTTTTTAATGGCGCAGGATGTATCCTGGTGGATAAAGGAGAAAAAAGCAAGGGTTACCTTCAGGGTGGCCCTTTTCGATACTGATTCCTATAATGAGCGTATCTATTGCTGGGATCAGGACCTCTACCAGAGTTTCAGTGTACCCGCTTATTATTCAAAGGGTTACCAAACATCGATGGTATTCAGTTATCATTGGTTCCGGGGGCTGGATTCTTGGATCAAATATAGCCGCTTTTCATACCCGGGTATGGTAGTGATCGGATCCGGAACAGAACAAATTTCAGGAAATCAAAAAAGCGAATTGGCTGTACAAATCAGAATATCAGTTAATTAAAAAATTTTTAAAATTTCCTGTAACATAACACTACCCTTGGCGTCTTATGTATGCAAACACAAAAACAAACAAACATGACAACAAATAACAACCAACTGAAAATATACAGGACAGCTTTGATCATCTGGATCGTTGCCCTGTTAAATATAGGTTCAGCCCAAAATTTTTACCTCAGGGGCGCAAGCTTTCAGGATGCCGGGGTCTCCTTTTCTCAAGGGAATGAGGATGTTCCACCAGCCTCCCTGCTTCCTTCCCTCGGTGAACGTAAATCAGTGATCGATGAAATGACGCAAAATCCCGTGTACTGGATTGATTATCTGAATACTAATGTTATCAATGAGGAACCCGGGACCGTTACTGCTGAAGATGATTTCACTTCTTCCCTGGGACAGTTGCTGTCGGACCCTGACTATTGGGTTAACTATCTGAATGAGCAGGTAAACAGCGAAGATGAATCCGGCCACAGTGTCCTTACACCGATGGAAACAGATCCATTGTACTGGAAGCATTTCCTTGACAAACAGGTGGAGGTTGAAAACCTTTAAAGATAACAGATTTAGTTGGGTTAAGTAAATCTGGGTTAATTAGATTCAATGACGGGCGGGGCTGAAAAGTCCCGCCTTTTTTATGGGGATAACCAACAGGATGGTTGAATTTCAGGATAATTTTTCATAGGTTTGTCAGGAAAATTCTGTTACATCTTAAGACTAAACTTATGCTAAAAGGACACCCCAAAGGATTGATCGTCGCTTTTTTTGCCAACATGGGAGAGCGCTTCGGCTTCTACACCATGATGGCGATTCTTGTATTATTTCTTCAGGCAAAATATGGATTATCGGAATCAACGGCAGGAGAGATTTACAGCTGGTTTTACTTTGCCATTTACGCATTGGCACTGGTTGGCGGACTTATAGCTGATTATACGAATAAGTACAAAACGGTCATATTAGCCGGTCAGGTTATCATGTTCGCCGGATATGTGCTGATGTCCATCCCCGGTCTCACACTTACAGTAACGGTCATCGGCCTTTTTACCATTGCTTTTGGTAACGGACTCTTCAAAGGGAACCTGCAGGCTGTGGTAGGACAGATGTATGATGATGAGAGATATTCCAAGCTTCGGGATTCTGCGTATATGTTGTTTTACATGGGGATCAATATTGGCGCTTTTTTTGCGCCATTTGCAGCAACCAGGGTACGTGACTGGTGGCTGGAGACAAACAACTATCTGCATGACGGCAGTTTACCCGCTCTTTGTCATCAGTTTCAGAATGGTACGCTCAAGGATGTTTCCACCTTACAGCACTTAGCCGACAAGGTTAGTTTGAAGGGTCCGGTTGCCAACCTGGCGGATTTTGCTTCCAATTACCTGGAGGTGTTTTCCAGGGGATATAATTATGCCTTCGGAATCGCTGCCTGCGCCATGATCCTTTCCCTGATCGTTTACTTATTGTTTTTCAGGTTGTTACCAAACAAGCAGAAAGCTGTTAAAAAACAGGATGATGGAGTTCAGAAAAAGCCCTGGGCCATTTTAGTTGCTCTGGCTGCCGGCTTTCTTACGGCATACCTTATCAGCCTGGTTAAAGACTTTCCCACCGGAATGGCGTTCGGGTTATTCGCCGCATTTATCACCTGGATCATCATAATCTCCAATAAAGAAGAGAAACCAAGGGTTACTGCCCTTATTCTTGTTTTTATCGTGGTTGTCTTTTTCTGGATGTCCTTTCATCAGAACGGGCTGACCCTCACTTTCTTTGCCCGCGATTATACGGTAAAAACAGTGGCTCCGGTAACATACATGTTCTTTACCCTGGAGAACATTTTATCGGTCATTGCCTTTATTGCAGGTATAATCCTTGTTCTTGGCAAAAAACGCAGCGTGAATATAAGGATCGCCGGGGGAGTTTTGTTCGTTCTTGGTGCGGCAGCCTGTTACTACCTCTTTTCCCAGTCCTTCAACCCATTGTTTATTGTGACACTCACTTTTATAGTGATGGCGGTATTTACCTGGCTTAATAAACGAGGGATAGAACCCAGCACACCAAAGAAAATTGGTATTGGGATGATCATTGCCGCCATTGGTTTTGTCGTCATCCTTGTCGCCTCCCTAAACCTGGTTTCACCACACGAGCTAAAGTTCATGGATGCATCGGGCGCAGTTAAATATAATCCGGTCCCTGACAGCTCCAGGGTAATGCCGTATTGGCTGATGAGTTCCTATCTCATCCTTACCATTGCAGAGTTGTTTCTGAGCCCGATGGGATTGTCTTTTGTTTCAAAAGTTGCCCCTGTTCGTTTTCAGGGACTGATGCAGGGCGGATGGCTGCTTGCTACCGCAGTGGGAAACAAACTGCTCTTTATTGGAAGTGATTTCTGGGGAGTCCTCGACCTGTGGCAGCTTTGGGCTATCTTTATTACCTGTTGTATCCTTTCCGCTGCATTTATCTTCTCCATTATAAAACGCCTGGAAAGAGTAACCTCCAGCATATAATTGTCACTTCGTCACCTTGTTTTATGGATTTTCCCTGGAAACACCAACGGAGATATAATTCGTATGCCGAGTATTTCAGGCAGGAGTTTGGCACCCGGGTCCAGAAACTAACACTGGATGCCGGGTTCACATGCCCGAACCGTGACGGAACAGCCGGGACGGGAGGCTGCACCTACTGTAACAATGATGCTTTTAATCCTTCCTACTGCCAGCCGGAGAAATCAATAACCCGGCAACTTAAAGAAGGAGTCGGCTTTCATAAAGTCCGCTACCGCAGGGCAGTTAACTACCTGGCTTATTTTCAGGCCTATAGCAATACATATGCTCCGCTGGAAAGATTGAGGGCCCTGTATGAAGAAGCCCTTTCCTTTCCGGGTGTGATTGGCCTTGTCATAGGGACCCGGCCTGATTGCATTGATAATGAGATGCTTGATTATTTCAGTGAATTGAATTCACGGGTTTACCTGGTACTGGAGTATGGCGTAGAGAGTATTTACAATAATACCCTGGAGAAAGTGAACCGCGGACATAGCTGGGAACAGTCGGAAGAGGCCATCCAAAAAACTGCCGCCAGGGGAATACGGACAGGAGCCCATTTTATTCTCGGGCTTCCCGGTGAAACCAGGGAAATGATGCTGAACACTGCAGAAGTCATTTCTTCTCTGCCCCTTCACAGTATCAAACTGCATCAGCTTCAGATCATTAAAGATACCAGGATGGCCATTGATTACCAGAATGACCCTTCGGCTTTCTCCTTTTTCACCCTTAATGAATATATCGAACTGGTTATCGATTTCCTGGAAAGACTGAACCCTGCCATTGTGGTAGAAAGGATAGCCGGCGAGGTCCCGCCCAGGTTCCTGGCAGGACCCGGCTGGGGCCTGATCCGCAACGACCAGGTCCTTCAAAGGGTGGAAAACCGGATTGAGGAAAGAAATACCTGGCAGGGGAAGCTATGCTGAGGACTCTGAAGGTTCTGTGTCCGGAGGCTCCTTATATCTTCCTGTTTTTTTTAGTGCCTGGGTAATTATCCATTCGATCTGACCATTGGTACTCCTGAACTCGTCAGCCGCCCATTTCTCTACCTTCTGCAAGATCTTTGCATCAATCCTGAGTACGAAAGGTTTCTTCTCTGTCATTATCCTAATGGGCTAATGTTCCTGTATTGATCACCGGGTTGGCTGATTTGTCACCACATAATACAACCATCAGGTTACTCACCATGGTGGCTTTCTGCTCCTCATCAAGCTGGACGATCTGCTTTTTCGACAGGTGTTCCAGGGCCATCTCAACCATCGATACAGCCCCTTCGACTATCTTGAACCGGGCTGCAACCACCGCTGTAGCCTGCTGACGCTGCAACATGGCATGGGCAATCTCCGAAGCATAAGCCAGGTAGGCGATACGGGCTTCCATCACATTGATACCCGCTATGAACAGCCTTTCTGTAAGCTCCTTCTCCAGCACATGATTCACCTCTTCTCCTCCCGAACGCAGGGTGATCTCGGCCTGGGCATCGTCGAAATTGTCATAGGGATAATGCCCGGCCAGCTTTCTCACTGCGGCTTCACTCTGGACCTGTACGAACTTGACATAATCATCAACCTCAAAGGCAGCCTTAAACGTATCCTGAACCTGCCATACCAGCACCACTCCGATCATGATGGGGTTTCCCACCTTGTCGTTTACTTTAAGCGGATCACTGTTGAGGTTGCGGGCCCTGAGGGATATCTTTCTTTTCAGGAAGAAAGGATTCACCCAAAAGAACCCGTTGGCTTTGGCCGTTCCCTTGTATGCACCAAACAAGGTGAATACACAGGATTCATTCGGATTGATGACAACAAATCCTCCGATCATGAAGGCGGCAATGATCTCGAAAATGATGACCCAGCTGGCCTGCGTTTGCCAGGCGATGAGGGCCGGAATCGCTGCCAGTACTAATGAAATAACCAATCCGGTGTACCCTGAGATTGGCTTGAAATCTTTTTCTGTTTTCATTGATTATGATATTAAAATGATAGCACAAAGATACTATGTTAAAAAGGGTTTGTCAAGAATATAATTTGGAAATTTGGAAATTTGAAAATTTGAAAATGAATCAATTTGAAATTTGAAAATGAAGTTTTATTCAATTGATAATTAGCACATTGAATTTTACTTATGGAACATCAAGGATGTCAGCAGTGTTCAATCATATTCCAGTATCCAGTCACCCCTGAAGATCACTGTGTTATCCCTGAGCAGATAGTCCGGCATTTTCTCATTTTTTCCGTTCAGGATCACAATGGGCCGGTTCTTCTTCTTTACCTCTGTATATTGTTCATAATCAGGTATGAAGTTATAGCAGGGGAAATCTGTAAAGAACATGCATTCCATGTTATGCTGTCGTGGAAAATTGAAAATGACCGCATTGGCAGGAAGCGTTTTAGTGAAGTTATGGAAGGTTTTTATATTTGTGGCTGCCCAGGGAAGTTGCATGTTATCCTTCTTCCAGGTGGTATGCCGGCTTTGTAACTCTTCAAGGTTAATGTTCATGTACCCGATAAGAAAGAGGAATAGAGTGAGCAGCGTTATCCGCAACAGCCTGATTATTTTCAGCTGTTGAATCTTTTCAGCAAAATAGTCGATCAGACAGGCTAAGGCCAGATAAACAGGAAGCGCACTCACAAAGGTATAACTGACCATTTTAGTCTGGGCAAGGCTGAAGAACAGGTAGGTGATACCGGCGAAAGACAGCACCGAGATCCCGGCATTTTTATGAATGGTTTTTTTATAGAATAAAACGAATCCGACCAACAGCACATAGGGAACAAGTTTACCGTAGAGCCCGGCCAATTTATCAAAGTGATACCAGAAATCTCCTCCATGACCTTCAACTACTTCGTTGAAATGCAGCCGGTTATATTGGAACTCTGCGTTTGCTTCGACAGGGAATTTATGGAAAGTATACAGTTGCCAGGGAAGAAAGATTACCACCGTGATCAGAAGAGCGAATAAAAAATCAATGATTTTTCTGCGGTCATGCCAGTGGTTGGTCAGCATGAAGATCCCCCAGATCAGGTAGATGACCAGGGAGAAAAGCCATTTATTCAATATGGCAAAACCGCAAAAGATCCCTACAAGGATCACCCACTTCCGTTTCCCGGAGAAGACATACTCGCACCAGGCCCACAGGCTGGCAGAAACATAGAAGAGGAAAGCGACATCATTGTGGTCCATCTGCTGTCGGCCGGAAATCATCTCAGTAAGGGTAAACGAGGTGGTGAACAGAAGGGCCGTATAATAACCAACCTTTTCGCTTACCAGCAGCTTTCCGGTGCGGTAACTGATGAGCACCAGTAAACTACCCAGGATGGCACTGGGAATCCTTAATGTAATAAGATTGACACCAAAAAGCTTGAAGATCAGGGCTATCTGCCACAGAAACAACGGCTGTTTATGCAGCCAGATATAGGTCCTGTCCCAGCGGTAGGGAGGGAAGGTGATTACAGGGTCATCAAACAGCGTTGGTTTGAAAAGATGTTTCACCATGTTTTTGGCTACCACGGCGTGGAAGCGTTCATCCCAGATATTTAAAAAGGGATCGAGCAGGGTGGCCAGAAAAAAAATGCCTAAAGTGGCCAGAAAAAGGATCATCAGAGCGGCCCCCGGTTTGTTCCGGTTATGGAAGACAAGGCTTACTAATATAAGCAGGGCACTTACCGCTAGTAAAACAACCTGGGTTTGTGTAAAGTATGTTTTAAACATTGGCTGGGAAGCTGGCTTAATTTCTTCTCTGATGAGTAATGGCGGGATCATCACTTCCCCGTTCATTCAGAATGAACAATAATAAGGAATATCATTCATTTCCTAAAAAAAATCAGCATTTATTATGATGATGTATAATACATGATATTACTGTGAAAATTATTTTATTATATTGCAAGGTATATTTCCTAATTTATTGAGCTGGCAGTTTAATTATCTGTAAATAAACCAATTAACCCTCCTTTTTATGAAAAGAACCCTCATTTTTCTGATGTTGGGATTTGCTTTCCTGACAAGTGTTGGCCAGATGCCACAAGCCATTAAATATCAGGCAATTACACGTGGGATCAGTGGAAATATCCTGGCAAACCAGCCAATTTCCGTACGGGTCAACCTGTTGGCCGACAGCTCGCTTGGTACAATTGTTTACAGTGAGACCCATGCTATTACCACCAATGCTTACGGGCTGATAAACCTGGATATAGGGAAGGGAACGGTTGTATCTGGTAATTTCGCGGCAATTAACTGGTCGTCAGGTACTTATTTTGTGAAGATTGAGGTTGATGAGACTGGCGGAAATAATTTCCAATTTCTGGGGACCTCTCAACTTCTTGCCGTACCTTATGCCATGTATGCCAAAGAATCGGGTATATTGCGACTAACTTATGAAGAGATTCAGGCGATGGTAAACCCGGCAGAGGGTCTGGTCATCTATAACCTGACTACGGGTTGTCTGAACGTAAGGCGAAACGACAACTGGTATGCCCTTTGCGGGGAGTGTTATCCCCAGCCAACCGCATCCCTGGTCGCCTGGGTCAACGATGTCAAAAACGATACAGTGGTTCTGTTGCAGGCCAATACTCCTCAGTTTGGAACAGGGACCTGGAGTGTTTATGAAGGGGAGGATGGCACCTTCTCCGGTATTCATGATCCCAATGCTGTATTCACTGGTAAATTAGGACAGAATTATTCCCTGGTATGGACGATATCCAATACCTGTGGTTCTTCCTCCTATCAGATCCAGGTAAAACTATGTCCCCTTCTGACCCAGGCCCAGGCTGGTAATGACAGTACCCGGATACCTGGGGATCATATAGTTTTAAATGCCAATGAACCCGGACCGTTAAACCAGGGTGTATGGGAATGCTATGCCAATAATGTGAGTTTTTCTGATATTCACGACCCACACGCTACCTTTACAGGCCTTCCGGGGAATAACTATTATGTTTATTGGTATGTTAATACCAACTGTGAGAGTTCCATTGATGAACTGTATCTTTCCTTTTGTCCGGAAGTGACCATTGCCGATGCGGGGCCTGATCAGCACGTTTATGGTTATTTTACTTACCTGGAGGGGAATTGGCCGCAGTACCAGAACCAGGGATTCTGGACAATTCTGGAGGGTAATAACGGTTTTATGGAAGAAAACACCTATTGTCTCAGTTTTTTTACCGGAGATTATAATACGGTCTACCACTTGCGATGGACCACCTTCACTTCTTGTGGTGACAGCAGTTTCGATGACGTCAGCATTAGCTTTTGTCCTCCTTTAACCGCTGCCGATGCAGGACCTGACCAAACCCTGACCTATGGTAACTATACCCTTCTTGCGGCAGTTTTGCCCTTTGACGGCTATAACGGACACTGGTCCCTGGTTTCAGGAACAGGGGGTGTTTTCTCAGACCAGGCCAGCCCTACTTCCGGTTTTACCGGGCAATACAACACCTCATATGTACTCAGGTGGACTTTAACTACTATATGCGACACCACTTATGATGAGGTCACCATCAACCTGGGATCCCTTTTTTCCTGCGGTGAAACGATTGATTATCTGGGACAAATCTATCATATTATTCAGATCGGAACCCAGTGCTGGATGAAGGAGAACCTGAATGCGGGAACGATGATCAATGGAAGCGTAGCTGATGCCAATAACGGGACAATAGAGAAATACTGTTATGATAATTACCCGGCTAACTGTGCTGTTTATGGCGGTCTGTACAGCTGGGATGAAATGATGCAGTATACAACTACCGAGGGAGCACAGGGCATTTGCCCCGCAGGCTGGCATATAGCGACTGATGGTGAATGGACAAGCTTAACAGACTACCTGGGAGGACTTTCTGTCGCAGGTGGAAAGATGAAGGAAACAGGAACAACGCACTGGTATGATCCCAATACAGGCGCCACCAACGAAAGCGGCTTCACTGCCCTGGGCGGTGGCTACGGCAGCAGCGCTGGCACGTTCTACAGCCTGTACTTCAACGCCTACTTCTGGAGTTCTACCCAGACCAGCTCGGCAGGCGCGTACGGCTACGACCTGACCTACTATAACGCCAATGCTTACCGAAGCAGCAGCAACAAGACGAATCGTTTTTCTGTTCGTTGCCTGAAGGACTTATAGTTGACTATTTGTCTATTTTAACATTCCCCCGTCTGAGACAAGGCCGAATTTTTTTCAAATGGTGACCAGCAACAGCTTAGCGGAAGGCAAAAATCAGACCACCGGGGGGCTGTGAAATCAGTTGAGACATGCCATTTTGTGGAGACATGCCATGGCATGTTCCAACAGAAATTGATGTAACAATTCCGCAACTTGTATTGCACCCATTGCATGTCTAAACAGAAATTGATGTAGCCATTTCCCACATCAAATACCACCATACGTATGACCCTATGGAAAACAGAAATATATGATTATCAGTGAGTTGGATTTAGGATGATCTCAAGGGAGCATCTTTAGATGTCATCCAGTAGATGACATCTCGGACAGGTCTTTCGGATGACATCCAGTAGATGACATCTCTGAAAAATCTTTTAGATGTCATCTAAAAGATGACATCTGGTAAGAGCAGTTTAGATGACATCTCGCAGATGACATCCCGATATTTGCACACTGCCTCTTTTCTGGGAGCCAAGTTTTTCAAGGTTTTCTGATTATGGAACGGCCCCCTGGCAGGGTTTTCGGAGAATGAGGGTTTCCGGAGAAAAAAGGGTTTCAATCCCTGGCAGGGTTACCCTAAGAGAATGAGCATAAAAAAAGCCGGTATAAAAACCGGCTTTTTCAAGTCATTGATATTGAATTACTTCAACTCTTTCTCGTGGGTACATCCCTTCTGGTCTTTTTTGTCTTTGCAGCAACCGGCTTTTCCTTTTTTGTCGCAGGGCTTATCACATTTCTTTTCCACGTGACCCGGACATTTGTCGGACTTTTCTACTGCCGGTGTGGCTGTGGCAGGAACAGCCGTGGTTGGTGCGGCCGGAGCTTTCTGCTCAACTTTGGTGGTTGTTGTGGCTTTCTTGGGCTCCTGGGCATGAGTGCTGGTAAGACCAACAAAACATACGAAACTGATCAGTGTGAGAACTAATGCAAATCTTTTCATGATATTGTTTTTTGTTTGTTAAGGTTTCTTTGGCAAAATTAAAACAAAGACTGTACCGATTATATTTAATTATTGTTAATAAAAAGTTAAAAGGCGTGTTATCAGGATTTAAACCGCCCAATCACGGTTTTTTTTCCGGTAACCTTCTGGTTAATGTTTACCAGGATTTGAGTTTCAACCGGAAGTAAAAGGTCCAACCTGGATCCGAATTTGATAAAACCCATTTCCGCTCCCTGTGTAACTTCCTGATTTTCAGATGCATAACAAACTATTCTGCGGGCAACTGCCCCGGCAATCTGTTTAACAAGAACTTTTTGTTTCTTTTCGTTTTCCAGGACTACAGTCGTTCTTTCATTGGCATTGGATGATTTGGGATGCCAGGCTACCAGGTAACGACCTGGTAAATACCTGTAATACAGTATCCTGCCACTGATCGGGTACCAATTTACATGTACGTTAATGGGAGACATAAAGATGGAAACTTGTATCCTCTCTTCATGAAAGTATTCATTGTCAAATACTTTTTCGATAACTACGACCTTTCCATCGGCAGGAGCCAGGATAAGGTTATGATCAGTATGCGATAACCTTGAAGGAGAACGGAAAAAGACGGTCAGGAAACCGAACACCACACCGCATGCAAGGTATATTACATAGTTTACCCAGGTCCTTTCCGGCAGTAAAATCTCAACCAGCACAATGACAGCTATCAGTAAAAACAGAAAAGCAAAAATAAGGTAGTAACCCTCTTTATGGATTTTCATATATATTTATAACATTTTGATTATCAATAGGAAGAAAAAGGCAACAGGGGCTGCTCCCAGGGTGGCATCAAATCGGTCGAGTACACCTCCGTGGCCTGGCATGATGTTCCCTGAATCTTTCAACCCATAACTTCTTTTCAGCATCGATTCTGTCAGATCGCCCAGTGATCCGAAAACAATGACCAGTATTGCGAAGATCGTCCACTGATGAAAACTCAGGGTCTGCGAAAACAAAGAGAAGCACCAGGCGGCGATCAATGAAAAAATGGCTCCTCCAAGGCTACCTTCCCAGGTTTTTTTTGGGGATATCCTGGGGAATAATAAATGGCGCCCGAACAGCATCCCGCTCAGATAGGCAAAGGTATCGTTGATCCAGATCAGCGAGAAAAGGCTGATCAGCAGCAGGGAATCAGCTTTGAGGTGGGCCAGCCCGGGGTAGTAAAAATAGTTCAGCAATGCCAGGGGCAGGGGGATATAGAGAATTCCTGTCAGTGTTAGGGCAGCGTTGGTAAAGGGCTTCTCCGACTTTTTGAAAAGCGCTGACAGGAAGACAAAGCCGATTAAAGGAAAATTCAACAATAATACAGGAAGGGTATATTTCCACAGGAGATGATGGGCAAAAAAGGAAAGAGATAAATACAACACCGAGCCTGCAAAATACCCCATCAGCAAGTTTGGTTGGATCCCGTCTTTTTCAACAATGCCATAGAATTCCTTCAATCCAAGCATTGAAATGACCCAGAAAACGCCACAAAACACAATGGGGTGCCAAAGGACGGATCCAATGATGATCACGACAAAAACTGCCCCGCTGATTGTCCGGGTAGCCAGGTTATTCACTTGAAGCAGAAGTTATTATTTGTTTGGCCATCAGTGCATCTTCCGTATTTACATACAATTCCACCTCTCCGAACAAATAAAGTGAATCCTTTTTATTAATAATTACAGACTCAATATCTGCATCTTTGAGCAAAGCCTGATAGATATTAACCTCATGGTCGAGCGTTGAGCTGTATATCATTACCCAGTTCTGATGGTCATTCATAGCTGGTTACACATCCATGTCAATTAAAAACAGGTAAAGCTCTTTTGGACCATGAGCACCCATAACAAGCGTTTTTTCGATATCTGCCGTCCGGCTCGGACCGGTAATGACCGTCACCATGGAGGGCAGCTTCTTTCCATATTTATTGGTAATATGGGCAAAGGCCTGTTTGAGGTCTGGGACAAGCTGGCTGGTATATGCTACAACAACATGAACCTCAGGGAATACATTCATCCGGCGTCCGGAAGTGGTTTTGGAGGATACCATGATGCTTCCAAGCCGTGCAATAAGGTATTCGCAGGAGGTGATACCCACTTTTTGTTTCGTAAAGCTTTCTGGATCCGAAGCGAGTTTTACGCCGCCTTTGGATAAGAGGGCAGTAATTTGTTCATCAAGGCAAAAGGCTTCAGGCCAATCGTTTTGTCGGGCCAGCAGCCGGAAGGTCTCTACAAATTCCGGCTCATTCTCGCAAAATACAAATTTTCCTCCCACCCTGGTAAATTCCTGGGCAAAGCTGATATCCAGTGTATCCTCCATCTCGTGGTAGATGGGAGAACTGAAATCAACATGAGGGAAAGGATTATCTGCCACATTGATCAGGGCGTTTCTGATATTTTTCAGGACCTTTTCCTTGGATGTACTCTCTTCCATGATTGTAATATTAAACAGGCAGGGGAATGGCTTCACCCGGCAGGTCTTCCCTTTCCAGGTCGAAAGGCCTTTTGCCAAAGATCGCTTCCAGGTCTTCCCTGAAAATAACCTCTTTTTTCAATAATATGTCTGCCAGGGCCTCCACTTTCTCTCTGTTCTCCCTCAGTTTCTGCCGGGCTCTGTCATAGGCTTTCTCAACCAGCAGATGCACCTCATTGTCAATGGTTTCGGCAGTCTTTTCGCTATAGGGTTTACCGAAGCTGTATTCCGACTGGCCGGTGGAATCGTAGAAACTAATGTTGCCTATCTTCTCATTCAACCCAAAGTAAGCGATCATGGCATAGGCCGATTTAGTCACTTTCTCCAGGTCATTAAGAGCTCCTGTTGAAATCTTGCCAAAAATGACCTGTTCGGCAGCTCTTCCCCCAAGGGCGGCAGTAAGCTCGTCGAACATCTGGTCGAAAGTTGTAATCTGTCTTTCTTCCGGCAGATACCAGGCAGCACCCAGCGCTTTACCGCGGGGTACAATGGTGACTTTTACCAGCGGATGGGCATGTTCGAGTAACCAGCTGATGGAAGCATGTCCTGCCTCATGGAATGCGATAACCCTTTTCTCGGCAGGAGAGATGATCTTAGTCCGTTTTTCAAGTCCACCGACGATGCGGTCGATTGCATCCAGAAAATCCTGTTTTTCAATGATTTCCTTTCCTTTCCGTGCAGCGATCAGGGCTGACTCATTGCATACATTGGCAATGTCGGCTCCTGAAAAACCTGGTGTCTGTTTGGCCAGGAATTCCACATTGATCGAATTGTCCATCTTCAGCGGCCTCATGTGAACAGCAAAAATGGCTTTTCTTTCTTCAATATCAGGCAGTTCAACATTAATGGTACGGTCGAAACGTCCGGCCCTGAGCAGGGCCCTGTCGAGTACATCAGCCCGGTTGGTGGCAGCCAGGATGATAACACCCGCATTGCTGGCGAAACCATCCATTTCTGTAAGCAACTGATTGAGTGTATTTTCCCTTTCGTCATTGGACCCGGTCATGATGTTTTTCCCCCTGGCTCTGCCAATGGCATCAATTTCATCAATAAAGATGATACAGGGGGCTTTTTCCTTGGCCTGTTTAAAAAGGTCCCTGACCCTGGAAGCACCAACCCCGACGAACATTTCAACGAAGTCGGACCCGGAAATCGAGAAGAAAGGCACTTTTGCCTCGCCGGCCACGGCTTTGGCCAGCAGTGTCTTGCCCGTTCCCGGCGGACCGACCAGTAATGCTCCCTTGGGGATCTTTCCCCCCAACTGGGTATATTTTTTCGGATTCTTCAGGAAGTCAACGATTTCCATCACCTCAACCTTGGCTTCTTCAAGACCGGCTACATCAAGGAAAGTTATCGACACAGTTGTGTTTTTATCAAAAAGCTGGGCCTTTGATTTGCCGAAGTTAAAGATCTGGCCGGCACCACCACCGCCCCGGTTCATCATTCGCATTAAAAGGAACCAGGCTCCCACAAGAATTACGATGGGCAGGATATAGCTCAGAATATCGCCCGACCAGTTCCTCCTTTCATTCGGAGTAATGATCAGCCTGTTCTTATCCTTGATCTCCTGAATCTGGTCAGGTGTTTTGCCTGCCGTATCTTTTGCAATAGCCCTGTCCTGGGCCTCTTTGATGTCCTTGTTAAAAATGTCAACCGTAAGGAATTTGTAAGCAAAATGAGGCCCTGGGTTGATGGAATTTCCGAAACCCCTGGTTTTCACGTCTTTAAAAAGAGTATCGCCCGAAACCAGTCTATCCTTTTTAATATAGATCTCTGCGACCTTGTTATTGATCACCATGATCTTTTGGATGTCATGTTTGGCAATTAACTCCTGGAAGGTGCTCCATTCAATTTCCTTAACCTCACCGGTAAAGCTAAAGTATTGCATACCAATGAGCCCGACTATCAATATAGCATAGATCCAATAGAAATTGAAGCGCGGACGGCCGGTTTTTTTCTTGTCTTCCTGGTCTGGTGGATTATCAGATGGCTTATTGAACGGATCCCAGGAAGGTTTTCCCTTTTCTTCAGATTTATTTTTCCCTTCCTTCGGGTTATATGAAGAATTGTCTGTCATTTTGTCGTGTAAATATATTCGTTTATGGTACTTGAGTAACCGTTGCATCGGCCCATAAACCTTCCAGGTTGTAGAACCTGCGCCTGGTTTCCTGGAATATGTGGACAACAACGTCGAAGTAGTCGAGCAAAATCCATTCCGAATTTTCAAATCCTTCTATATGCCAGGGATTTGTTCCAATGGCCAGTTTTACTTCTTTTTCCACCGATTCTGCAAGGGCTTCAACCTGGGTGCGTGAAGTACCATGGCAAACAATAAAATAGTCGCTGATGGCATGCGGAAGGTTTCTCAGGTCAATAACCACAATTTCAAATCCTTTTTTTTCCTGTATCCCTTTAATAATGATCTCGGTCAGCAAGGTCGATGCTGAGGCCGTCCTGCTTTTTGCCATAAGCTGCTATTCGGTTTTTACTTCAGGCAAAGGTAAGCAAATTTTGAGTATGAACACTTTAGGTAAAAATTATACATAAACATGTGAGGGCTTTTGTAATGCGTAGATCAAACCTGTTTACCTTTGCTGAACAACCAATTCATTCAATATTTTTTCATTTTGTTAATTAGCCATTATGTCAGGATTGATGCCGGAAGGTAAGCCATTTCCCATGATAGCCAAAACGGTGCAGGGTCTCGAGGAAGAACTGGCTGCAGAATTGGTTGACCTTGGAGCTCAGGATGTAATTATTCTGAACCGGGCTGTGGGTTTTTCCGGCGATAAGAAATTATTATACCAGGCCAATTATTGCTGTCGGCTGGCTTTGAGAATACTGGTGCCTTACCGGCGTTTCAGGGCCGGTTCGGAAGATGAGCTCTATTTCAGGGCCAAAGAGATAGACTGGCCTTCGCTTTTCGGCGTCGATCAGACTTTTGCCATCGATTCGGTGACAAGTAATTCGAATTTCAGTCATTCGCAGTATGTTTCGCAGTTGGTAAAGGATGCCATTGCCGACCGTTTCAGGGAAAAGGGAGGCCGGAGGCCTTCCGTCGACCTCGACCAACCCGATATCCGCATCAATGTTCATATTTCCGGAGCGGAGTGCAGCCTTTCCTTCGACAGTTCCGGTACTTCCCTTCACAAAAGAGGGTATCGCGTGATGACCCATGATGCTCCCCTGAATGAAGTACTGGCCGCCGGTATGATCAGGAAAAGCGGCTGGGATAAGCACTCCCATTTTGTTGACCCCATGTGTGGTTCCGGGACCCTGCTTATTGAAGCCCTTATGCTGGCAACAGCCACTCCGGCCGGATTTTACCACGGCAACTTCTGCTTCTTCAATTGGAAAGACTTCGATAAAACCCTGTGGGAAAATATTAAGGCTGAGGCTGCTGTTTCCATAAACAGAGAGATTGATTTCCGGGTTTTCGGGAATGATCTCTCACGTAAGAGTATTTACCAGGCCAGGGAAAACCTCGAAAAAGCAGGCTTCGACAACATGGTTCGCCTTACCCAGGGCGATTTTAAAAGGTTCGATCCCCCGGAAGCCCCTGCCATCCTGATCACTAATCCTCCCTATGGCGAAAGGATACAGGTTGAAGACATCACCACGCTTTACCAGGAACTCGGAAATACATTGAAAAGAAAATACCCCGGATACAAAGCCTGGGTGTTAAGTGCAGATATTCAGGCATTGAAAATGATTGGTCTGAAGCCTTTCAGAAGAATACCCCTCTTTAACGGTCCCCTGGAATGCCGGTTTTTCGGATTTGACCTCTATGCCGGATCGAAAAAGGACAGGTATACGGATGGATCTGAACTGATTAACTGATCACCAGGGCATTATCATTGTGATTGAAGAAAACAGAACATATGCAGAAGTCCTTCTTCCTCTTCCGCTACCCGGCACATTTTGCTACAGCATTCCTGATGAGTTGAAAGATGAGATTGAACCTGGTAAAAGGGTAGAGGTCCAGTTTGGGAAGAACAGGATCTACTCAGCCCTGGTGAAAGGGATACACAATGAAAAACCTGCCGGAATCCTACCTAAAGAGATCCTCTCCGTTCTGGACGAACGACCCATTGTAAACCTGCGTCAATTCACCTTTTGGGACTGGATGTCTCATTATTACCTTTGCCACCCGGGAGAGATCATGAACGCAGCTCTTCCATCGGCCCTGAAGCTTACCAGTGAGAGCAAGATCGTTCTGAATCCATTCTATGACGGGGATCCCGGAGAACTGTCGGACAGAGAATTCCTGGTTTTTGAAGCCCTGGAAATAAGAAAGCTGATCTCCATGGAGGATGTTTCCGATATCCTGGGTCTGAAAAAGATCATGCCCCTGGTGAAATCGATGGTTGAAAAAAAAGTCATCGAGGTATACGAAGATCTCGAAGAAAGGTATCTTCCGAAAAAAGAAACATTTATCAGATTATCAGATAATTATGATATAGAAGAAAACCTTCACAGTTTGTTTGACCAGCTGGAAAGACGGTCGGAAAACCAGCTGAAGCTGCTGATGACCTATTTGCATCTGAGCCGGTCGCTTAAGCAACAAAAAATCAAACAAACCCTTTTACTCCGGGAAGCCGGCCTGACCCATGCGGTGTTATCGGCCCTGATCAAAAAAGGGGTTTTCCTCAGTTCGGTCGAGGTGGTGAGTCGCCTGGGGGAGGTAACCGAAGAACGGTCTGCCGATTCCATTATCCTGAGCCCCTTTCAGGAAATTGCCCTCACCCGTATCTCTCACCTTTTTGTTGAAAAGGAAGTAGTTCTTCTTCATGGTGTTACCTCCAGCGGGAAAACAGAAATTTATATCAAACTCATCCAGGAAACCCTGTTAAAAGGGAAACAGGTATTGTTCCTGCTGCCGGAAATCGCCCTTACCACGCAGATCATCAACCGCTTGAGAAAATTCTTCGGAAGCAGGACCGGAGTATATCATTCGAGGTACAATGACCAGGAAAAAGTGGAGATATGGAAAAAAGTCCTTATCAGCGGTGAGAGCGGGATTCACGACCCTACCTATTCGGTCATCCTGGGTGCCCGTTCAGCGGTGTTCCTGCCCTTTTCGAACCTTGGACTGATCATTGTGGATGAAGAGCATGATTCTTCTTACAAACAGCACGAACCGGCACCGAGATACCAGGCCAGGGATGCGGCTATCGTCCTGGGAAGGATGCATGGGGCAAAAGTTATACTGGGATCGGCTACGCCTTCCCTGGAGACCTATTTCAATGCGGAGAACGGAAAATATGGTCTGGTTACCCTGAATGAACGATATGGAGGTATACAATTGCCTGAAGTACAGGTTGTTGATATGAAATCGGAAGCCTATAAAAAGCGGCTGCATTCTCATTTCTCCCAAACCCTGATCGAACATATCGACGAAGCCCTGGTGAACAAGGAACAGGTCATTCTTTTCCAGAACCGCCGCGGTTTTTCGCTGAGGCTCGTATGCGAGACCTGTCAATGGTCGCCCGAATGCAGGAATTGTGATGTAACCCTTACCTACCATAAGCATCAGCATGAACTGCGCTGTCATTATTGCGGATATACCGCCAGGGTGGTTACCCAATGCCCGGCCTGCGGAGGGGTCAGCATAAAAATGAGTGGTTTCGGCACCGAAAAAATAGAGGAAGAACTGCCCGTATTTTTCCCCCAGGCGAAAGTGGCCAGGATGGACCTAGACTCAACCCGAACCAAATCGTCCTATCATCGCATACTGGCTGAATTTGAATCCGGTAGCGTAGATATCCTGGTGGGTACACAGATGGTTACCAAAGGCCTGGATTTTGATAATGTGAGCCTGGTCGGGATCCTAAATGCCGATAACCTGTTGTCCTATCCTGATTTCCGTTCCTATGAAAGGAGTTACCAACTGATGGCCCAGGTCAGCGGGCGGTCGGGACGAAAGAACAAGCAGGGAAAGGTGATCATTCAGACCTGGTCGCCCAATCACCGTATCATCGAACTGGTGGTGAGAAATGACTTTGTGAACATGTACCGGGAACAATTGCAGGAAAGAAATACTTTCCGTTATCCGCCCTATTACAGGATATTGCAGATAAGCGTAAAGCACAAGGACCAGAAAATACTGACCGATGCAGCCATTCAGCTGGCTTCCGGACTCAGGGAACATCTCGGCAAAAGGGTGATCGGGCCGGAATATCCGCTGGTTTCCAGGATCAACCTGTTCTATATCAAACAGATCATGATCAAGATCGAAAGAGACGCTGCCCTTGCCAGGGTTAAGGCATTGATCCTGCAGCTAGTCCGTGAACTGGAGAAAAGAAAAGAGTTTCGGCAGGTAAGGGTGATAATGGATGTTGATCCGTATTGAGAAGCATGCCCCCTCTGGCACAGCCCCCTCTGGCTCCCCCTAAAGGGGGAGGTGATAGTTAACTTAAAAACAATATTGATTTTTTTGGATCAAATCGCAAAAAATGGCTTAATTTTGCGGTATGAATCGCAAAAATTATGATTTCACGACATTTGACATCAAGAATCCTGAAGAGAGCGGCCGATTCCAAAGCCCTAATCTTGCTGGGTCCAAGGCAATCAGGAAAAACCACTTTGCTGAAGGAAATATCTACCCGGTTTGAAGGACCTATCCTTTGGTGGGATGGTGATGAAGCAGACACAAGGAGTATGTTGACTGATCCTACTTCGACTAGGTTGACTTCTCTCATCGGTTCCAATAAAACACTGATTATTGATGAAGCCCAGCGCATCGAGAATATTGGACTGTGTATAAAACTGATTATTGATAAAATACCTGGTGTAAAGGTAATAGCGTCTGGCTCCTCTGCGTTCGAACTGGCAAATAAGATTAACGAACCTCTGACGGGAAGGAAATGGGAGTTTAATCTGTTTCCTGTTTGTTTTGCCGAAATGGTAGAATATCATGGTTTACAGGATGAACTAAGGTTGTTGGAACACAGGATGTTATATGGTTATTATCCGGAAGTTCTAAACCAAAAGGGTGATGAGGTGGAAGTGTTGAAACAACTGGCCAGCAGTTATCTTTATAAGGATATTCTTACCTGGCAGAGAATTCAGAAGCCTGACAGATTGGAGCGATTGGTTCAGGCTTTGGCATTTCAGATTGGGAGCGAAGTTTCATACAATGAATTATCAAGGATGTCGGGGCTTGATAATGAGACAGTTGAAAGATATATCGGCCTTCTTGAAAAATCCTTTATTGTTTTCCGTTTAGGCTCTTTCAGCCGTAACCTCCCGAGTGAATTGAAGAAAAGCAGGAAGATTTATTTTTATGATAATGGCATTAGGAACGCGGTCATTAAACAATTTAACCCACTTTCATTGAGAAGTGATACCGGAGCGCTTTGGGAAAATTTTCTGGTTTCTGAAAGGCAGAAAGTGCTTGAATATCAGAATATTAATACAAACAGATTTTTTTGGAGAACTACCGCTCAACAGGAAATTGATTATCTGGAAGAAAGAGATGGAAATATTTACGCTTTTGAAATGAAATGGAACAAAGAGGCAAAAGCTAAAGTCAGGTTTCCATTAACCTTTGTCGACAATTATCCGAATAGTTTTAAAGAGATAATTACACCCAAAAATTTTGAGAGCTTTTTGGGTATAACAGATTGATTGACTCTTGTTTACCGTATAAACATGTCGTCTACTTTTTCTGTTCTTCCGGAATAATAAGAAAGAGGTCCTCCCCATCTTTCTTCATCAGGTATTTTTCCCGGGCGAATTTCTCCAGGTTTTTCTGGTTGGTTTTCAACTCGATGGCTGTTTGCCTGTCACTCCTGATCTCCCTGATGTAGTATTCCTTTTGCAGGCGAAGATTTTTGAGCGTGGTAGTCAATTCATACTGGTAAACAAGGTTGTTTTTATCAAATACCGACAGCCACACCATGAAAGCGAAGATGGTAATTAAATACTTATTTTTTACTAATCTCAACAAAAATCGCAGCATAATTATTCAATTAACAATTAACAATTAACAATTAATAAATCTTTTCCTGTTCCCCGATCCCCGTTCCCCGTTCCCCACTGCCTACTGCCTGGTAACGTGAACGATAGGACACGATGTATCGTGTCCCTACCAATGCCTGCGGCATCATCCTGCACAAAATTACAACAAAAAAGTCCCCCTGCGACAGGAGGACTTTTTTGTTGTAAAACC
>JAPLDE010000256.1:44779-51920 GCA_026391855.1 Bacteroidota bacterium
GTTAATATCAGGGGACATCCCACCAAACCCTGTCGGTGACAGAAACACCGGTGGTCGGGCAATTGGCTGAGTTATAGATTTTCTCGTCGGTGGGGTAAGGATAGCGTCTCGGGAAAACGTTACTGGTTACGTTATTGGCTGCAAGAGTAAGCGTTGGGAGGCCTGTTCTTCTCCAGTCGTTGAACACTTCAATCTGGAATGACATGGCCACGTATTTGGCATTGATGATCTTGTCCAGGGAAATAGTTTCAACGCTTTCGTTGGCATGGGCAGCTTCCCAGGTGGCATCGCTCACACCCATTTTTGCAAGGGAGGCGATGACGGCGGCATTGTATGCAAGAGCGGCGCCGGCTTTATCGTTCTGGAATTTACATTCAGCTTCGATAAATTTGGCTTCAACAAAAGTGCTGAAGGGTACAGGACTGGTATAGGAGGCATAAAAAGGACCGGGGTTATCTCCCGTTCCGCCTACACCGGCAGGGATACCATTGGTTCCGCCGGAGATTTGAAGAAGCCTCGGGTCTGCATCAGCTACCAGCTTGTCAACCAGGAATTTACCCATAACAATGTCACCAATTCTCTGGTCGATCACGAACTGGGCCAGCGGATTGTTTTCATTGGTAGGGGCTCCGAAATATACTTCAAAATCTTCAGTGTTGTTAGTAATACCATGGCTCAGCGCATTAAGGGCATTGGTGTAATTAACGGCACCATTTCTCTTGGCTAAATGGAGATACAGTCTTGCCTTGATGGTATAGGCTGCTTTGGTCCACTTGGCCATATTACCGGCATACACCAGGTCATCAGCATCAGGAATAGCGCTGTTATCGGCATCGGCGGTAGCCAGGTCAACAACGGCGGCATCCAGCAGGTCCAGCATCATGGTATAGATCTCTTCCTGGGTTTCATACTTGGGTTTCAGAATTCCGTCGGAACCCTGGAAGGCTTCCTTGTAAGGGACCGAACCGAATAAATCGCTCATGGTGGAAATCCCATAGGCCATGAGGACCTTGGCAATACCGGCATAACGGGGTGCTTTCTGCGTTTCAGCCTGGAGGATGATCCGGTTGGCGTCCATCAGCGGGCCTGCGTACATTCCCCACTTCCACATATTGTCAACATCACCGGAAGTGATATTGTAACGGTCATAGGCCAGCGGCTGATTGGCGCCTCCGGCCAGTTGCTGCATCCAGCAACGGGTGGCATATCCCAGGTCCCCGCCCAGCTGATAGGCAAGACCGACTTCTGCAGAAGGAAGTAAAATCGGTAATGTAACTTCAGATGGTCTGTTGGGATCGGTATTATAATCTGGGTTTATCCACTTATCACAGGAAGTGACAAGAAAGGCCGTAAGGATAAATAACCCTATGATATTTAGTCTTTTCATGTGTCCTTGTTTTTTTTGGTTAATAATTGTCATTATAAGGTAACCTTTAAACCAAGGGTGAAACTCTTGGTGCTGGGCATATTGAAGTAGTCAATTCCCTGTGCATTATCGGCTCCGTAGAGATTGGTTTCAGGGTCAACACCTGTTTTCGGAGTGCTGATCCAAAGGTTCCTTCCGGTGAAATAGAGGTCGGCAGACTGGAATCCGATCGGAGAAATCCATTGTTTGGGCAGGGTATAGGTAAGGGTGATTTCCCTCAGACGTACCCAGTCGGCTTTCTCGATATTTGCTTCGGTCGGGCCTCCAAAGCCGCCGCCCAGTCCATTATACCAGGTTTGATCAAGGACGACTCTTTTGTTATTCAAAGCACCGGTAGAATCCAACACGAGTACACCACTAGCCATATGGCCTTTCACACCGCTGAAAATTGTGGAATCACCCCTGCTTTCTGTATCTTTATGTGTTCCAAGAGCATACATGATACCTTTGGTACCGTTCCACATCACACCACCCTGTTTGATATCGATCAGGAAGGAAAGTGACCAGCCTTTATAGCTGAGTTCGTTGGTGATACCCATAGTCCAGTCGGGCTGGGTGGTTCCCAGTTCGGCTTCATCATCGGCCATGATAGGATATCCGTACATAGGATCGGTCGGATCATCATTGATGACCATATTGCCCTTTGTGTCTTTAACCCAATGCGTTCCATAGATAGATCCGTAAGGTTTTCCTGCAACAGCGCGGACTTCGGCACCGGTAAATCCGCCGAGTCCTACATTGTCAACACCTTCGGCCAGTGATACGACCATGTTCTTGTTCTTGGTGAAGTTTACGATCAGATCCCATTTGAAATCCTTGGTTTTGTAAGGAGTAGCATTGAGTAAAATTTCGATACCCTTATTTTCCATGGTGGCAGCATTCATATAACCCTCGGTAAATCCTGAGGAACCGGCAAGAGGAACGGCAAGGATAACATCTTCATTACGGTTCTTATAATAAGTAAAATCGAGGCCGATACGGTTGTTGAGGAATCTCAGGTCAGTTCCGATCTCGAATGATTTCATCTTTTCCGGTTTCAGTTTATTGTTGCCCAGTCCATTATCAACCATGTAACCGGTGAGACCGGCAAACGGGAAGGAAACCCCGGGTGTCCAGCCGTCCCCGTAATTGGTCTGGCCATAATAGGTCTTGGTGCTATAAATGAAGGCATCATTGGCAACCATTGCATAAGATAACCTTAATTTACCGTAGGGTAAGATATCGGTTATTGCCTTGTTGTCTTTCACTCCCGGAAGTTCGGTAAATACAAAGCCCGTGCTGAAGGAGGGGAAGAAGAAGGAATTCTTGTCTTGAGGCAGAGAGGTGGACCACTCATTACGGCCGGTAACATTGACAAACCACATATTCATGTAAGCCATTCCCAGATCGCCGTAAAAGGCAGCCGTTCTTTTCCTGTTCAGGGTTTCCCTGGTTAAAACTGAAGCAGCGTTGGACAGGTTATAAAATTCGGGTACAGCCAAGGTATTACCTTCAACATAAACCTGCTGATGCTGGGTTTGATACATGTTTTGTCCAAGGGTGAGGGTAGTTTTCAGGGCTTCACTGAAATCTTTCTTGAAATTAAAGATCAGGTCGGAGTTGATATCCCTGTTAAAGTGCTGATCTTCATATACTTGTCCGGATGGCCATTGAGATGAATTGATAGCATAATACATCTTACGGCGATCGGAATAGAAGTCATTACCCAGGCGATAGGTTACCGACATCCAGTCATTGGCCAGGTAGGTCATGTTGAAAGCACCGATCATACGGTTAACGTCATCCTTGAACTGGTTCATATTGACGGTCCAGAAGGGGTTATCATAGATACCATATCCACGGAAGCTTCTCTGACTTCCATCAGGGAACATGTAAGCATCCCTGTTCCAGACGGCATCTTTTCCATAACCGTTGGAGTTGTCGAAGGTGATAGGTGTACGAAGCAGACCAAGCATAACGCCTGATACGTTAGATCCCTGTTGCATCCTTCGTCCGCCGGAGTTGATGTAATTGATAGAACCGCCAACGGTGAATTTACTGGAAAGTTTGGTTTCACCGGCCAGTTTAACGGTGGTTTTCCCAAAGTAGTTCAGCGGTATCACCCCGTTGTTCTTCAAGTTTGATATGCTGAAATAGAAAGTGGAAATATCGGTCCCGCCCGACATGGCCAGTGAATTATTGGTAGTCACACCGGTTTTGAAGAAATCACCGATGTTATCGTAAACATTTGCTTTTTTGGAAGTTGCATCGGGATTACTCATTCCCACAAGCTTACCATTTTTATCCCAATCGTAAACACCATCACCATTCACATCCTGGGAGCCGGTGAGGTTTGCATTGGTATACCGCATCGTATCGAGGAGCGGGCCCCAGGAGTTACGGTTTCCTGTTTCCGGTCCATACCATTGTACGCCATGGCCGGTATGCTTATCTTGTCCCTGTGCATACTTTTTCTGGAGTTTAGGCATGCTGTTAACGGTCTCGAACATCACGCTGCTGGAGAAACTCACATTATACCGGCTGCCTCCGATGTTGGCACCCGAAGATCCTTTTTTGGTAGTGATAACGACCACACCGTTTGAAGCTCTCAGACCATACAAAGCCGTGGCGGCACCTCCCTTCAGTACGGATACCGATTCGATGTCATCGGGGTTAAGGTCGATGGCACGGTTGGAGTAAGCAACCCCTTCAGTGAGGTTGTTTGTACCCTGGTCGGGGTTACCTGAATAGGTTTGTGAATTATCGATAGGCACTCCGTCGACAACGAAGAGGGGCTGGTTATCACCCAGGATGGAGTTACGTCCGCGGATAGCAATAAAGGAAGAGCTGCCGGCAGCTCCGGAAGAATTGATAACCTGTACACCGGCGATTTTACCGTTGATAGAGTTGATCACATTGGCATTATTGGATTTTTCAATGGTGCCGGAACCGATTTCCTGTACAGAGTACCCAAGTGCCTTGGATTCTCTTTTGATACCGATTGCCGTTACCACAACCCCCTCAATGTCAAGGACATCTTTTTCCAGAATGATGTCAATTTTTGTTTGAGTACCGAGTGTTACTTCTTTGGTTTTCATACCAATAAAAGAAAACACCAGTACTTTGGCCTCTGAGGGAACATTCAGCTGGTAATTCCCGTCGAGGTCCGTGGTTACACCCACAGTGGTCCCTTTCACCATTACGGTAGCTCCGGGTATCCCTTTGCCATCCTCCGCGCTGGATACTTTCCCACTGATTGCCCGTTTCTGGGCGTTTGCAACCTGTAACCCTATCAAAAATAACAGGGTTAGGAACAGAGTAAATTTTCTCATAACAATGGATTTTGGTTAATAAATTGGGTTAAAATTAGGTTCAAAGCAAAAAAAAATAGCCACTGTGGTTACACAATGGAGTATATAAAATATTAGATTTATCAAAATAGGTTAATATTCCTATACAATCAGCGCAAATTGAGAGCCAATATAGGACAAAATGCGAGGATAGGCAAGCCTTTTTTTCAAAAAAATACCAAGAAAATAAAATCCGGAATGTTAATAAATAATGTAAGAAATTGCTTATTAGGATTTTATTTCATAAATCGGAGGTGCATGGCATAGAGGAGTACGAAGAACAGGGAGAAAAGAAGTTCACCGCTGGGGAGGCCACCCGGATACATAAAAAGGGAGGTGAGAAAGAGCAATGCGATCTGGGCCAGGGTATATACATGAAAGCCTGCCTTTTTCAGGTGCCAGATCAGAATAGCCCCGATAAAGGAAGCACCATAAAAAACGGCACCGGCAAAGAACACCCATCGGGGGGAATTTTTAAATATTTCTATTCCGGGCATCTGGAACTGGGGAAGATCAGCCATCTCCAGTATCAGCCTGTAAAAGGCCCAGACAAACAGGAAGGAGAAAAAGATAAACCCGCTGCCGATAAAGGTCATTATACATAAAACGGAGAGGAAAACAGGCCGTGACCTTACCGGTTCCGGCCTGTTGCTTTCTTGGAGTTCTTCCATTCAGGGAGTTTGTTAATCTTCCAGGCTTCCAATTTCTTTTTCTACGGTGTGCAGGATCTCACAGGATTTAACCAGCTCTTTCATCTTGTTGTGGTCGTCGTATAAGGGTCTGTCGATATCCAGATAATCGACGTATTTTCTGATGACTGATCTGGCCACCCGGGTTCCTTTACCGAAAGTGTATTTTTCTTCGAATTTTTCTCTCAGGTCGAGGGCCTGTGCAGCGGCCATCATTTCGATACCGAGGATTCCATAAGCGTTATCCAGTATCTGCCTGTTTTTCAGGGCACCGTTCATTCCCATGGAGACAAAGTCTTCCTGGTCGGCAGCGGCAGGGATGGATTGAATACAAGAGGGCATCGACAGTATTCTTTGTTCAACTATTTGCATATCAGCGGTATACTGGCTAAGCATCAGTCCGGAGAACATGCCGGCTCCTTTGGTGAGGAAAGGAGGCAGTCCGACGCTGAGGGCAGGGTTGTTCAGCCTGTTCATCCGTCGTTCCGACAGCACGCTGACCATAGTAACGCAATAGCCGACCATATCCATAGGGACAGCTACGGGGCTGCCCTGGAAGTTGGCACCGGAGAGCTGCAGGTTTTCCTCTGCGAAGAAAATGGGGTTGTCACCCACACCGTTCAGTTCGGTTTCAACCTGTATCCTTGCCCAGGCGATGGCGTCGTGAGCTGCGCCTATAACCTGGGGTGTTGAACGCATGGAATAAGCATCCTGGACTTTCACCTTCATTTTTCCTGTTGCCAGGTCACCGTCGGCGGTAACTTTCCGTATGGCTTTGGCTGAGCGTATCCCGCCGGGGAAACCACGAACTTCGAGTATCCTGTGGTTATAGGGTTTCAGGTTTGCTTTTAAGGCTTCCAGCGCCATGGCACAGGCGATTTCCGCCTGTTTCATCCAGTTGTTGGTATCGTAGATCATCAGTGCGGCCATGGCGGTAAGCACATTCGAGCCGTTGATGGTAGCCAGCCCGTCGCGGGCTTCCAGTCCCGGAACAGGAATGCCGGCTTTGGCCATGGCTTCTTTGCCCGTTAACAATTCTCCCTGGTAATAGGCTCTTCCTTCTCCCATCATCAGCAGGGCGATCTGTGACATAGGCGCCAGGTCGCCGCAGGCACCGACAGAGCCCTTTTCACATACCCATGGAGTGACCCCTTTATTCAGCATTTGTACCAGGGTTTGGGTGATCTCGGGACGGCAACCCGAATTGCCGTGGGCATGAACATTGATCCTGCCCAGCATGGCTGCACGGACTATTTCGATGGGAAAGGGATCGCCTATCCCCGCTGCATGATTGTAAACCAGGTACTTCTGAAAGTCTTTCACCTGGTC
The DNA here is from genome assembly GCA_026391855.1 of Bacteroidota bacterium. Lineage (GTDB taxonomy): Bacteria > Bacteroidota > Bacteroidia > Bacteroidales > CAIXZF01 > JAKLIX01. Next base: position 51,553 of record JAPLDE010000256.1, read on the forward strand.
ATCCGTAAGGACGATCTCGGAGAACTCTCCTATACCTGTATTAATTCCGTACATGATCTCCCCGGCCTCGATCTTTTTCTCGAGCATCTGCCGGCAGGCCACGATACGTTTTACCGCGTCCGCATGAAGTTCAACTTTTTCTCCCTGACGGGCAACTTTTACTACGTCTTCTATTTTAAGGTTTGCACCACTTATTATTAATGTCATTTTTTTGCAGTTAAATTGTTAGACTCTTTGTGTGTTCAAGTGTTCAGAGTTAACCTGACCGGGTTCCCTCCATAACCTTCATAACCTTCATAACCTTCATAACCTTCATAACCTTCATAACCTTCTAAAGAGTCCGGTGCGGTTGATCTGGATCAGGAAAT
>JAPLDE010000215.1 GCA_026391855.1 Bacteroidota bacterium
ACGCCACCGATGCCCAATGGATCCTTAAGTATTTTGTTCACCTGATCGAACTGAATCCGTTGCAGCAGGTAGCTGCCAATGTGAATATGGTCAGTGGTGTAAACAGCAATGATGCACTGTCAGTAGCCAAAAGGTTTGTCGGAATAAACACGCATTTTGTTTTGCCTGACTGGGTATTTGAGCACCCTGAAGTGAATACCGGCGGAGCTGCAGTTATTACCAGGGATTTCAAAGGAATTTGTGCCGGTGATGTGGACAGGTCATATACCCCGGGGGCCAGATTAATTCCTTCAATAAGTATTGGTAATGAGGGAATTATGTCTTTTACCGGAGATGAAATTGAGATTCCTGTAAAAGTTTCTTCAAACCTGGAAGTCGGAGCCATCTCCCTGGTCATCGACCTGCCAGGCGGATGTTTTTCGGTAAGGGATGTTAAGATAGCAGGAGAAGGATCACTGGAATTCAACCAGATAGGTGATGAGTTGCGTATTGCCTGGTTTACGATGGAACCGGTAATGCTCAATCCGGGGGATGTACTCCTTACCCTGATGTGCCGCCTTAATTCCGGTCCGGTTAATAACTTGTCCTGCAGATGGAACCTGGGTACAGAAAGTTCCCTTTCTGACGGTGATGCACAACTTATTGATAATGTTTATCTTACCTATCCTTCTCTTCTTAATGACCCTAAGGAAGTTTATCTTGGTCAGAACATCCCCAATCCTTTTAACCGGTATACCGAAATACCCTATTATCTGCCCGAAGACGGGAAGGTTACCATTAAAGTATTTGATATGCTTGGGAAAGTGGTTATGAACCTGGCAGATGAAATCCAAAACTCAGGTACACACCAGGTCCGCATTGATGAAAACAACTTAAGACCAGGTGTTTACACCTATCAGCTTGAATTTCATAATAACAACCTGCAAACCTGTAAATCATTAAAAATGGTGGTTAATTAGGCGGGAACCCTGTCAGGGGTTTAAAACCCTGACAGGGTTAATCCTGAAAAATAAACCTCTTGCTAAGCATTCAATAAAATAGTCGTTCTTCTGCATCAACCCATTTATTGTTTTTCAACTTAAAGATAAAATATTATGAAGAAGTTAATTGTTTCTTTGGTTATATTGTTAATATACTGTCAGTTACCAGGACAAACAGTGTGGTACTTTGGCAATCATGCCTCGCTGGATTTTACCTCAGGCACACCGGTTTCGGTTGCCAACGGACAGGCAATGAATACCGGGGAAGGATGTACGGAAGCCTATGATGACAACTGTAACCTGTTGTTTTATTCAGATGGGAGTAACATCTGGAACCGGTTAAACAACCTCATTCCCAACGGAACCGGCCTGGATGGGTCACCAACTTCAACACAGTCCGCCGTTGCTGTCCCGGTTCCCGGAACTAACTTCGACCAGTTTTATGTGTTTACAGTAGACGAAGGATCAACTTTATTTGATGAAGGACACCTTGGACTGAGGTATAATTTAGTTGAAAACTGTCTTACATCACCAGCTGTCAATAGTACCATCAGGAATATTGCCCTGGAGCCTTTTCTGACCTGTGAAAAACTTACCGTAACCAGTGACCATTCCGGCGGCTATTGGATTCTTGCCCATGGTTTTCAGTCCGGCCTTGATAACAAGGGGTGCAATTTTTACGCTTATCACCTGCTTAGCTCCGGTACGCTGATAACAACACCCGTTATCACAGTGATCGGCACATTAACTTCTACCAGCCTGTCCAATGCCCAGGGACAAATGAAGTTTTCCCATGATGGCTCAAAGGTTGCCGCCGCCATACACTTTAACCGTACCGTTGACCTGTTGGATTTCAATATTTCTAACGGTCATTTATCAAACCCCAGAAGAATTCTTTTTCCACATACGCTTTCAGGAGATGAGGATTGCCAGATTTACGGGCTTGAGTTTTCGCTCAACAACCAATTTTTATACATAAGTGGTTCCTATGTAACTTCCGGATTGCCGTGTACAAAACGTATCTATCAGGTTAATCTCTCCACTTTTAATTTTCAAAGCACCATCAACTCAACCTGTGGTTCTATCACTATTTATCAAAGGGTATTTACCTGGTTTTCAGAAATATCATCCTGCTCCGGAATCAGGATAATCTATACCAGCCCTGCATTGTACAATTATGAATTCGGGCAAATGCAGATGGCGCCTGATGGGAATATTTATATACCCAGGAGACACCTTACCAATACCTCATTATCAAATTATGTCAGCAGGATAGAAAGTCCGAATCTTCCTGGTGCTGTCTTTAATGAATTGGCAGTTCCCCTGCTAAGTGGTCAGGCTTGTGTATATGGCTTACCGACCCTGATCCAAGACCAGAAAAACTGTTTGCTTTCCGGAATTACCGGGTTCAAATACAATGATCTGGACGGTGACGGGGCCCTCGATCCGACAGAACCTTTTCTGCCAAACTGGCCCATCAATCTTTCAGGGGCTGCAAGCAAAACTACACTGACAGATGCCAGTGGCCATTTTACTTTTAAAGACCTTTTTCCTGGTACTTATACGGTTAGTGAACCAAATGTACCAAACTGGGTCCGGACGGATCCCATTTTACCGACTCACACAGTCACGCTGGGTTATAGCTCGACCTTTCTTCTGGGACGAGCTTTTGGAAACCATTACACTGGAAAGTGTGTTTATGGTTATAAATTTAATGACCAGAACGGCAACGGGGTATGGGATTTGGGCGAACCCCCGGTGAGCGGCTGGGAGATCCATCTCATCATCTCCAATATTTACGAGACCTATACATTCACTGACGCCAGCGGTTTTTATTATTTTGATAATTTTCCTGACGGTCCCTGGTATTTTGTCGGGGAAATCCAGCAACCGGGATGGAATTGCACGTTACCGGGCCAATCTTGCGGCTATCGCATAGAGCCATCGGATATCCACAATCATGTCTACCACAATTTCGGGAACCATAAATGTATCAAAATTCCCTATGATAACATGATGGGCTGGTGGCCCATGGATGAGACGACCGGAATTACAGCCAAAGACATTGCCGGTTATAATAATGAAGGCACTTACCATAACACGATCGACCAGATGCCCGGAAAGGTGGCGGGTGGGCTGTGGTTTCAAAACACTGATGTGGAATTTTTAAACAATGATGTCGATTATGTGGAAATACCGGACCATGCCGACCTGAATTTCGGGGAGAGCAATCCCGATATTCCCGGCTCCGGTGACTTCAGCATCGATACCTGGTTCAGTCGTTTTATTTATAATGTGTGGGAGATAGAGACAATTATAGCTGAGAAAATGAATCCTTCCGGAGACCAGGGGTATTCCTTTTTTATCAGGGACGGTTTTTTGGGACTGACCCTGGCTGCAGGCACTCCTGTCGATTTTATATCAAACGTTTATATTAACTCGATAAATACGTGGAACCACCTGGCAGTAACTGTCGACAGAGACCTGAACAGCGATTACGGGATTACGTTTTACCTGGATGGCATCGGTTATCCCGGAGGTAACCCTGTCATTGTTCCAGAATCGTTATCCAATGACAGCCCGTTAAAGTTAGGGAGAAAAACTTTTTATGACAGGGGAGCCCGTATGCTCGATGAAGTGGAGATCTTTAATTGTGTGTTGACCCCGGAGATGATATATTCCATCTATGAATCTGATGCGGATGGCAAATGCAAGCCTCCGGTAACGGTTACCATCAGCTCAATAAACCCGGATCACGGAGTGACCATTGATGTAACCCCTCCTGATGTCTCAAACAAACTTGGTAAGGGAGTAACAGATGTTGCCAATACTTTTAAAAGATATTATCTGCCAAATACCGGCATTTACCTTAAGGCTCCAATTTCTGTAGGTCCTTGGTCTAATTACTTTACAAAATGGATGAAAAACGGGGCGGATTATGTTCTGTATCCCAATTACAATACAGGAGCGCTTATTACAGAAGATGTTAATTTTACTGCCGTTTATCATAATTATACAGTGGAAGGCCCGGTGGTGGGCTTTGTGCCAATGAAGGTATGTCCCGGCAATATAAATATTCCGGTGATGTCCATGCACCTGGATAGTATTGCCTCCCTTTCCTTTTCCTTCACACTGGATACTACAATATTGCATTTCATTGGTTATCAGGATTGTATACTCGATACTATCCATGGGGCCTTCTATATGAATGAGGTAGGAAACACGGTTTTCGGAGCCTGGTACTCATTAGCACCGGCTACTGTCGATTCGGGCCGGATGTTTACCATGGTCTTCGAAGCAGCCGCAGGCACCCACGACCTGAAATGGAACCTGACGGGTCCTGGTCAATGCATGGTAACGGATTATGATGAGAATATCATTCCCGCCATTTTCCTCGACGGGGTGCTGGATGTTAACCGTTGTTCCGGAGTAGAGGGCACGCTGACATATGATAATGCTGTTTCCACTCCGCTGAACAATTCACTGGTTTTACTAAAAGAGAACGGGGTAGTGGTAAAGCAGGATACTACTGATGCCGGAGGGAATTACCTGATGCCGGATGTGTTCGAAGGTGTCTATACCCTTGATGCTGAGACAAATAA